>CAZOVE010000001.1:0-83151 GCA_964583135.1 uncultured Oscillospiraceae bacterium
CCTCAGGTCTTAATTCCATAGTAAACCTGCTTTCACGTTAAAGTACGGTATTTTTTAGTAAGCTACGTACCGCTGCCAACCGATGGGCGACGGTATCGTCCAAGCGCTTGCCTTCATAATCCAGACGGATACCACCCACGCATTGCGGATCGACGCGACAACGAAGCTCGACCGTCTTGCCGGTGATGGTCTGCAGTTTGTTTGTCAGCCGCTTCAACTGTTCCATAGTAAGAGGAACAGCGGTGACAGCCTCCACAAGCAGAATATCGTTATCCCGGTAGTAGCACTCCCGATAGGCAGCACAGCAGTCCGAAAACTGGCGCATATATCCCTTTTCTGTCAGGATCTTTAGAAAATTCAATACATAGGGCTGCACTTTCCCCCGAAAACTGTCATCCAGAATCTGGCATCGCTCCTGCTTGTTGAGAGTCGGTGTACACAACAGCTTGACAAAACGGGGTTCTTCCACGCTGAAGCAATGATCCAGCGCACCCAGTTCGTCCAAGATGGGCTTTGTCAGCGCTTCACTTTTTGCCAGATCATACAGTGCCTGTCCGTAAACGGTTCCAACTTCGGTCATACGCCGTCACCCAATCCGTCAATGAAGGTGTCGATCAACTGGCTTTGGTCGGACTCGTCCAGCGCACGACCAACCACCTTTTCAGCAATGGCCATGGCAATATCGGAAATCTCGTCCTTGGCATCGTTAATAGCCTTTTTCTTTTCCAACGCAATGTCTGCGGAGGCCTTGTCCATAATGGCAGATGCCTCCGCATTGGCAGCGCGAACAATTTCCTCTTCCCGGGCATGTCCACGGGCGACCGCTTCCTTTACGATACGTTCGCCGGTCTCGGTAGCTACGGACAGCTTCTGCCGATATTCCTCCTCCATGGCTTTTGCGTTGCTCCGGGCAGAATCCGCTTCGGAGTACATATCATCGATCTCCTGCTGGCGATCCCGGATCATCTTCATGATGGGTTTGAACAGAAATTTCGTACCCACGAAAATGACGGTCAGGGTGTTCAAAAGGGTGAACAAAGCGGTCCAGAGGTCGACACCAATAAAGTCTTCAAAGTACCCCACGCACTTCGCTCCTTTCGTTTGAATTCAACAAAGTGGTGAGATTACAAAGTGAACAGAATCAGAATGGCGGTGACCAAGGAGTAGATACCGGTGGATTCGGTGATCGCACAGCCCAGGATCATATTAACACGCAGGTTGTCAGCAGCCTCAGGCTGACGGGCCATACCCTCCAAAGCGTGACTGACAGCGTTGCCTTCGCCCAAAGCGGGGCCAATTGCGCCAATACCCATGCACAAACCAGCGCCTAGAGCCTTACCCAGAATAGCCAAACCTTCGCCAATACCCATAATAAAATTCCTCCTAAAAAATGTTAAAAATAGTATATTTTGTGCCGCTATAGAAGCAGCGGTTTGAAAATGTTAAACAGCAGCCTCTGCTGTTTCCGGTCCCGGCAGAGAACCGGCGATATACACCATGGAAAGCAAGGTGAACACCAGTGCCTGAATGAAACCTGAGAAGAAATCGAAATACACAGACAGAACCGCAGGGATACCGTAGGTAAACAGAGGCACATCCGAAAGAATGTTCAAGCTCTGTAGCAGGCCAAACAATCCAATTGCAAAGGTAAGCGCCGCAAGGATCTTATGCAGCAGCTTCCCTGTTTTTCTTGCCCAAAGGAAGAACATCAGTGCGCCTGCCACCATCAGTACCAAACCCATCAACCAGCCTGCGGAAGATACAAAGCCGATGACCACAGTGGACAGTACAGAAAGTGCCGCATAAATAATGGCGGAAATAATGCCACCGACGGACACATTACTAAAATGGCGGAAGGACATGGACAGCGGTTGCGCCACATCAGAGACAATATTCATAGGGTTGATATAATTCTTCAGGAACTTACCAATGCCATCCTTTTTAATGTTGTTGAACCAGATGATAAATGAAACCATCAATGCCCAAACGGCAGTACAATTGATATCTGCGGTAGAAGAGCGCAGGAAGCCGGTCAGTCCAATGTAGCTACCGCAGATACTGCACAGGAATAAACAACCCATGAAGGGAGTCCAGTGGATGTTGTGGGCGCCCATGGCAGAAACGGTCAGGTTGGTGATCATGGTTACGCCTTTTTCTACCAGCACCTGCATCGGACCGGGGCGTTTTTGCACATTTTTACCCAAAAGAATGAAAGCAGTACATAGAAGCACTGTCACCAGAAAAGAAGAAACCGTGGTTTGCGAAATAGGAATACCGCCGAAAATGGGGATCACGAAGTATACATATGCGCCGGTAACATCGATACTCATGACTTGCGCTCACCTGACTTTCTGAAAAACTCGATTACGGTAAGGATAGGAAACACGAAAAACAGCGGGCAGCCCATGGCCAGTACATTACAGTGTCCACTCTCGGCAAACACAAACAGCAACAAGCCGATGACTAGCAGTCGTCCAAAATAGGAACCCTTGATCACAGCCTTGCCTTCCTTGACGTTCTGGTCCGCAGCCTTGTCTGCTGCAGAGTTGGAGGTGATTGCCATAAAGAAAAAATTGCCAACAGCGAGAATTCCGCCGATCAAGCTGCCCAGAAAAACGGTGTAATCCAGCTTCCCAAGCAGGGCGAAAATACCGATCATAGCGGCGATGCAAACAAGTTCACCGATGGCGAGCATTGCAGTTTCGCGCAGAATAAATTTTCGTGCGTTCATGGTAACCTCCCAGATTAGTCGTGGTCATTGAAACAAACCGGAGGGGACTCCGGATCTTTTTTGCCTTTGGATAGGCGGCTCATAATCTTGATCGAGCTACAGAAGCCGTCAATTGCGCATACAACACCGAGAACAATGCCGACCCACAGGACCCACCGACCCAATCCAAATCTATTTTGTAGCCACAGTGCCAACAGAACAGCGCAGACAAAGGGTGCAACCACACTCATCCCCAACTGGGTCAGCCAAACGATCAAATTCAGGTCTTTCATATTACGCTCCTCTAGCCACTACTTCATTTTATTATACCCGAAGTGTGACGAAGATTCAAGAATGAAATATATATTTTTCTGTTAAGGAATTGTAACTTCTTATTTTTTATCAACGAATGTGAAAAAGCTCTTTTCATTTACAAAAAGATATTGTAAAATATAAGCGAGCATTGCGCCCTCGGTGCGCAGAACAGGAGAGAAATACCCTTGTCAGAAGATTTGCAGATCATTCAGGGCACCATTGCTGCCGTTGTATTTCAGAACTATGAAAATGGTTATGCCGTCCTGCGGTTAAATGTGGGGGGAAACCAACAGGTGACCGTTGTGGGTACGATCCCTCTGCCGGCTCCCGGTGAACGCCTGATGGTTACAGGCAAATGGAACAGTCATTCCAATTATGGGAGACAATTTGAGGCGGAATTTCTGGAACGGCTGTTACCGCAGACCGCTAACGAGATCCTCAGCTATTTGTCGGGGCGCATTATCAAAGGGATCGGTCCAAAAACCGCCGCTCGGATCGTACAGCATTTTGGCGACCAGACACTGAGCATCATGGAGCGAGAGCCCCTGCGGCTTGCGGAAGTGCCGGGTATTTCTGTGCAGAAGGCCCGCAGTATCGGCGAGGAATTCCGCCACCGGGTCGGTATGCGGCAACTGATGGAGTTTTTTACCCAACATCAGCTTCCTGCTGAATTGGCGGTGCGCACCTACAAGATATATGGTGAGCAGACGGTGGAGCTGCTGTACGACGATCCGTATCTATTGATGGACGAAGGCTTGGATGCGCCCTTTGGTGCGGTCGATCGCTTTGCCATCGAATTGGGCATTGCCGGAGATGATCCCCGGCGTGTGCAGGCTGGTATTCTGTTCGAGCTACACTACAACCTGATCAATGGTCACGCTTTTTTACCGGAGGAAAAGCTCCTTATTGCCACGGCGCAGCTTCTCGGCGTTACACCGGAAGCGGCGGCAACAGCGGTTGCTGCGTTGCTCGAGGGTGACCGTCTACGCAAGGATGTTCTGGCAGGCATTACCGTCATCTATCTTACCGCCCTATATGAGGCGGAAGCATACAGCGCACAACGACTGCTGGAATTTGCCGCTGACCGACATCATGCGCCCTCCAAACTGGATGCCATGGTGAACAAGATCGCTGCCGCCAGCGGCCTTTGCTACTCCGCACAGCAAGAACAGGCTATCCGCTGCGCTGCTGACACCGGTTTACTGCTGATCACCGGTGGTCCCGGTACCGGAAAGACCACCATTTTGAACGGGATCTTATCACTGTTTGACCAAATGGGTCTAAAATGTATGCTGGCTGCACCTACTGGACGGGCAGCCAAGCGCCTGAGCGAAGTCACCGGAGCGGAAGCCTCTACCATTCATCGGCTACTGGAAACAGATATCGATCCGACTACCGGTCAGATGTTCTTCACCCGTAACGAAAGCAATCCTTTGAAAGCCGACGCGTACATTATCGACGAGATGTCCATGGTGGATATCCAGCTTCTGCACAGCTTGCTGCAAGCCATCCCCGGTGGTAAGCGGCTGATCTTAGTGGGTGATCCGGATCAGTTGCCTCCGGTGGGTCCCGGATTCCCCTTTAATGACATGCTTCGCAGCAATATGCTGCCCACCGTACGATTAACAGAGATTTTCCGTCAAGCACAGGAGAGTCTGATCGTGATGAATGCCCACCGTGTCAATCACGGAGAAATGCCCGATCTGCGCAGCCGCAAAAGTGATTTTTTCTTCTTGCCTTGCCGATCGGAAGAGGAATTGCTGCAAACCGTGGTCGGTCTGTGCGCCACACGATTGCCTACCAATATGGGCATTCCACCCGAACAAATTCAAGTTCTCTCTCCGACTCGCAAGGGTGGCGTCGGAACCGGTGCGCTGAATCAGATCTTGCAGCAGGCGCTGAATCCGGCGATCCCCACAAAAACAGAACGAACCTTTGGAGATTTTTCTTTCCGAGAAGGCGATCGGGTAATGCAAATTCGCAACAATTATGATATAATGTGGAAAAAGTGTGACGGTAGCGCCGTAGGTACCGGCATATTCAACGGTGACATCGGCATCATCAAGACCATCGACCCCCACGGCGAGATGCTAACGGTAGTCTTTGACGACCGAGAAGCCGACTATGAGTTTTCCCAATTGGGCGAGCTAGAGCCGGCGTATGCCATGACGGTACACAAAAGTCAGGGCAGCGAATATCGGGCTGTGGTGTTGACCGCTTGGAATGGCCATCCCAATCTGTTGATCCGCAGCGTATTGTACACCGCCATCACCCGGGCAAGGGAATTGCTGATTATCGTTGGTCGGGAAGATACCGTTGCCGCCATGGTCGAAAACGCCAAGCGCAGCCGCCGCTATACAGGGCTGAAGTTGCGTCTGCAGGGGAAGACTTTATGAGTTTGCTGGATCTTGTATTTCCGCATAAATGCATTCTTTGCGGTGATATGCTAGAACGGGGCGAACAGGATCTGTGCCGCAATTGTCGTGTGGACAGCCCCACGTGTCCTGTATCTCGTCGAAAACTGCCTTTTCTGGATAGCTGGTTGGCAGTTTGGTTCTACGAGGACCATGTACGCCGCAGTTTGCTGCGTTATAAATTCCGGGACGTTCGTGCCTATGCGCCCTGTTACGCACGATTACTGGCCATGAAAGTGCAGCAGGAGCATCCCGACGGATTTGATCTGCTGACTTGGATCCCCATCAGTCGGCTGCGAAAACTGCGCCGGGGATTCGATCAGGTGGAGTTGCTGGCAAAATATGTCGGGCGGGAGCTGGGTATGCAACCCATCCGGCTGCTACGCAAGCGGCGACACAACCGTCCTCAATCCGGTATTGTAGGCGATGCCCAACGTCGTGCCAATGTGCTAGGTGCTTATGAGGTGCTTGATGCCACTCAGGTCGCCGGTCAACGAATCTTGATGCTCGATGACATTGTCACCACAGGCGCAACTGCCGGCGAATGCGCCCGTATTTTGCTGACCGCCGGTGCGAAAGAAGTCCATCTCGGTGCTGTGGCTGTTGCCCGGCACGATCATAATACAAGTAGGTGAATACTATGCGTTTTCGTTTGTTTTCTCATGACCTGGGCATCGATCTGGGTACTTCCAATGTATTGATTTATGAGGACGGCAAGGGTATCGTCATTCGCGAGCCCTCTGTTGTGGCCGTTGATAAGAATACCGGTCAAATTCTGGAGGTGGGTGCCGCCGCACGGAATATGCTGGGAAGAACACCCGGCAATCTGGTGGCAATGCATCCGCTGAAAGATGGCGTGATCTCCAGCCATGAAATGACCGTCAAAATGCTGAAAACTCTGTTCCGTCGTGTCAATAAGTCTCTGCTATTTACGCCCAAGCCCAGAGTCGTCATTTGCGTACCCAGCGGTGTGACAGAGGTGGAGGAGCGTACCATCATCAATGCCGTCATCGATGCCGGCGCACGGCGTGTATACCTCATCGAAGAGCCTCGGGCTGCCGCATTGGGTGCCGAGCTGGACATCAAAGGGCCGAACGGTCATATGGTCGTAGACATCGGTGGCGGCACGACAGATATCGCCGTACTGAGTTTGGGTGGTGTGGCAGTCTCCTCTTCCATAAAAACGGCTGGTATGGCCATGGATGAAGCCATTGCCCGCTATGTCCGTCGCAAGCATGGTATCGTCATCGGTCAGGTGACTGCAGAAGAGATCAAGATGCAGATCGGCTGTGTATTCCCCCGTCCGGAAAATGTCAGCATCACCATCAAGGGACGTGATGCCAAAACCGGTCGCCCCAGAGACCAGACGCTACTTTCTTCTGAGATTTACGAAGTCCTTCGCCGCCCTGCCCGGGAAATCACTGAGGAAGTGCTGTCCGTGCTGGAGGAAACAAGTCCCGAGCTCATTAGTGATATTGCCACAAACGGTATCACCCTCACCGGCGGTGGCAGTAATCTCTGGGGTATGGATAAGCTATTGTCTGAGCGCACCGGCATTGTCTGCCGTTTGGCCGACGATGCAGACCGTTGCGTGGCTTACGGCTGCGGTAAATGCTTGGATGAGATCAACCATATGAGTGAAGGACCCATTAATATCGCCAAGCAGCGCATCCTTCGGGGATGATCCTGTCAAAGCAAAAGGAGAGGCAAGAATCTGCCTCTCCTTTTCTTATTCTTCTATCGCTTCCAAATAGAAACTCACCGGCCGAAATCCGTCGTTGCAGGATATCATGGCGCTGTATGGATCTTTCATCCATCCATCATAAAAATTGCCGCCACCGATAGCCAGTGTCCGCACAAAGAAAGCCATACTCTCCCAAGCACTGTCGCACAATGTATCCGGCTTCTGCCCGTCTACAGACACCCAGCTTTGTCCTTCCCGAATGTCGCAAGTGTGGGCAATGGGGTTTTCATAACGTGCCATCAGGTCGGGGTAGCAACTCCTGCGGATCGCCGTGATCTTCACTATTTTCATTTTCCTTCTCCTGTAGCCAAACCAGACCGATACCACGTCGGTAGCACCCACTGCATATTTCCATACCACGACAACACCTGCTCCGCTTGTCTACGCATCACAGTGATTTCTTCCGGGCCATAGGGGATGGCCCACGGCAAGGAGCTGAGGGTATTGGAGCAAATATACAATGCCAACAGTCGCCAGAAATCTTCCGGAACTGCTCCGTCAAAATAGCCATCCACCATGCCGGAAGCAAAGCAAGGCGCACTCTGTGCGCACCAGACGATGCGGTTAAATTCCTCCCACGGATCGCCGAAATCATCCCGGTCAAAATCAATGACAATCAGTCTGCCGCCACGCTCTAGCATCATGTTGCCCACGTGGTAGTCACCATGCTGATAACTCTGGGGTCTGCCACGAAGCAAATGGCGATTTTGGGCAATATAACGCAAAAATGCATCCCCACCCTCGTATTTCAGAGGGCACGCTTCATAGCAGGCAATCTTGCGATCGATCTTAGCATTAAAGCGAGTCTGCCACTGCGGTGCATCCGCCGGAGCAGCAATGGTATGAATCTTTGCTAAAATGCGACCGGCCTCCAGACCATAGCTGTACTGGGTCTCCTCATCCATATCTGCAATGGCTTCTTCCGCATCCTCGCCATCGATCCAGCTCTGCAGGGAATAAACGCCTTCCTCGCAAACGCCCCACTCCAGCGGCAGGCACATCGGAATCCCCAAAGCCGCCACTTCCTGCATCCGTGCAAATTCACGCTTTTTGCGCTCCATGCGATCCATGTCCGAAAGACGCAGCAAATATCGGCTACCATCAGCAGCGGTGGCACAGAATTTGCGATCACCAGACCACCCTTTGTGGATCGGTGTTCGCTGCACGATCGTTTCCAGAAGCATTCCTTACTCCCCCAAATCCAGTTGCAATGCCCGTTTCAAGAATGCGATCACTTGCCGGCGATAGTCACCGACCATGACATGATCCTCTACACGGTCGTAAATATTGTTACCATGATCCACAAAGTAGGTCATGGTATTACGGTTGACAGACAGAGAATCCAGCGGCCATCCGGGATGTCGATTGTTTGACGGCGTTTCCACCATATAAAAAGCCGCCGCTTTGCCGCGTTCATCCAGATAGGAGGTGATTTCCCCATGACAGCAGACAGCGATGCCGTCCAAATAATAAGACAGCACCTTTCCCCCTAAAGACCCAACCAAGGCTGCATAATATTCAATCATTTCCTCATCGTCCAGACGCCGGCCCTGTGGGGTGCGAATATGTAGCCCAGGCTGCCGGGGATCATCCGGAGGCAGGCAGTCAAAGAACAGGCCTGAATCATTACAGATGACCCGGTCACAAAATTGGCCGTAAAACGCCGCCTTGATTCGGGCATTTTCCTCCGGTGTCGCCCCCACTTCCTGCGGTTCTTGCGTAATGTTCAGATCCTGCAGGGTGAGAAATTCAATACCACAGTCCGGGAGGAAATCGGCAAACCGCACAACTTTCGCTGGATTTGTCGTGCCGATCAATACTTTCATAAATCACCCTCCTCATTTTCACCGATGGTATGGACCTTATTGAAGCAGGCCACCATCTGATCATTGACCTGCAGATCTTCGTGAAAATGGCCAAAATACCACTTTTTGAAGCGCACTTCGTGGTAGACCCAATCCAAGAAGCCTGTCAGCTCTGCGTCCGCCATGTCCGGCATGGTGTGGATCACCCGAGGAATGATGGTTCTTGGAGCGGTATGTGTCAAAATGTAATCCACCTGCATTTGCCGATCTTTCAAATTGGCGATGGCACGGCGATATTCTTCCGCCGTGGGCAACTCCTCTTCAAACCAGATCTTCTCTCCACAAACGGCATAATACTGCAGTCGAAATGCTTTGTCCGTGCTGTGAGCGCCTCCCATCACAAAGAAGGTTTTTCCCTGAATATCATAGATATAGCCACGCTGCAGCCAAAAGATATTTTCACGGATCTTACGTACCGGTGCCCCAAAACGCAATTCCTCCCGATAGGTCATGAGATAGGGAAAACCCTCGTGATTGCCGTCTACAAAAAGAATCTGATATGGTTTCTGCGCCAATGCATCCAGCGTTGCTTTCTCCGGTTCATAGTGGTCTTCTCCCCAAAACACGCCACCAAAATCGCCGGCGATCAGCAGGACATCTTCTTGCGTCCAAAGGGATTCTCCGGGCATCGCTGCTTCGGTGAACTGACTTTCCTCTCCATGGGTATCTCCACGGACATAGATCATGATACTCCTCCTGTTGCGTGATTTTTGTATGGAGCATTATAAGCCCTCGACAAGCAGTTGTCAAGAACGCCGGAAACAAGAAGCGCCGGAGCGAAAGAACACTCCGGCGGCGTATCGTTTATTTTGCTGCAGGGTACTCGTTACACAGTAGGCGGTAAGGCGGCTCGTCCTCCTCGATGGTGGGGAAACGGCCAACAGGCGGGTTGAAGCGGTTATCAGTATTATCATCGTTACACTGACTCACTTCACCCAACAAAACGGGACCGCTGCCTTCCTCCACGGCAAAATCATGGTACATGTACTGCTGAATGTGGATGCTCTCACCGGGCGTCAGGCGAATCTGCGTACCAGCCGGCACGGTGTAGGTACGGCCGTCGGTATGCACCGTTACATCGGACTCGTAATCGATGGATTCATCCGGATGGCTGTTATACACCCGAATCAGCACATTGCCGCCACCGCGATTGATGATGTCCTCAGTCTTGTACCAATGGAAGTGATTACAAGCAGTCTGCCCTTCCTTCAGATACAGCAACTTCTCTGCGTAGACCTTGGGGTACTGCTCCGCCATAGCTCGGTTGCCGTTGCGGATCGTGATCAAAGAAAAACCGATATGATCAAAATCACCCATACCAAAATCGGTAATATCCCAACCCAGCATACAGTCGCGGACTTCATCATACTCATGGCCAATATCTTGCCACTGCTCCGGCGTAAAATGGCAGAAAGGCGGCAGATAGCAGTGATACTTTTCGCACATTGCTTCCAGTTCTTTCAGGGCCTTGTTAATTTCGGATCGCTTCATTTCAATTGCCTCCTTCATAAGAGAAAAAGTTTATACTACGGGTTTCATGCTTTCGTGCTTTTGCTTATCCGCGTCGATGACAAGTTGCATCAGGCTACAGCCATCCAAAATCATGGCGTAGTAGTGCAGAATCAATTGTGCCAGCGGATGATTTTCCTCCAGATGCGCAATATTTTTCAGCACTGTTTTAGCTTCATCCGCAGAAGTGCCTGCGCCACTTTCCTGCAAATAGCGGTGCAGACCTGCAGCAGCGCCCACGGTGATATAGGCAGGGGTGACTCCCTCGCTCATCGCCAACAGCGACGAGCCGATCAGGCGATCTTCCGGACTGAGCTTTCTGGCGGGATCACCGCCGACACGTTGGCAGGTATCCTTCAACGCTGCGTTGGTGAAGCGATACAGCAGATCCGTGATGTGTTCCTGCAGATCCGGCATCGGCGCGCCATAATGCTTGCACAGCGCCAACGCACTCTCCTGCATGGCGTTTTGCACCAACACGCGCACCTCAGGCAGGGCGATAGACTGGTAAATATATTCCAAGCCCAGTAGGTCGCCTAAATAGGCACAGGTAGCATGACCCATATTGTGGATATAGAGCTTGCGCTTGATGTAGAAATCGAAGGGCGCATAGGGCACCATGTTGCGGATCTGCGGTACTTCGCCCCGGAACGCTGCCTTGTCGGTAGGAAGGAAGCCATAACGCTCGACACAAACACGCATCGGTTCACCGTCTTTCATTTCCTCGGTTTGAACCGGCACCATACGACCGATGGAAGCCTCCACCAAACCCACAGTCGCATCAAATTTTTCTCGCTCTGCTTCCGTCAGTTGCTCTTTGAGCATTCCCTCCAGAATTTTGTTGGCATCATTCAAATTCTCACAGATGATGATATTCAGAGGGCCTTTGCCCAGCTCCCACCGCTTGCGCAGGCCGGCCACAATATTGGGGACAATAAATTTCAAAATTCTTGCGCCGACGGCAGTAGCCATGATGTCGCAAGTCGCAATAGCATCCACTGCTTCCGGCAAATTGCCGTTGACCGCAGTCACATTTTCCACCCAAATATCCTCATGCCCTTCCGTCGACACGATGCGGATGGGATATCTTCTCTGCTCCTGCAGGGCCTTGACCACCGGCTCGGCCACATCGATAAAAGTCACCTCGTACCCCGATTGGCTCAGCAGTGCGCCCACAAAACCACGGCCAATATTACCGCCACCATACATCACCGCTTTTTTCATTGTAATCTCCTCATTTTCCATAAAGCTCGTACAGTTTCAGGACTTCCTGCGCCGTCCCCACGCCATCAGATGCACTCACCGTACTCAGGGAGGCCGCTGCGGAGCAAGCGCCCAACTTCAACGCCTCCGGCATGGTCATTCCCATTTCCGCACCGTACAGAATGCCGGCGCAGAACGCATCGCCAGCGCCTACGGTGCCCCGAATATATCCCTCGGGCAGCTTCAGGCTAGGAACCATGAAATATTCTCCCCGCTCATCCACACCGCAGCCAACTTCCGGGCAGTGGATAACGGCCCAAGTGGAAACACCCAGTTCTTTCAGCTTTCGCAGCGCTGTTTCCATATTTTCCAGACACAGCTTTCCGTTCTCATTCCGAAGCATAACACCGGTGGTCTGCTGCGCCTCCAACTCATTGATGACGCAGTAGTCGGCATACTTCAGCGCCGGTGTCACCAAACGTACGAAGCGGTCACCACTCTCCGATACCACATCGATGGAAGTTTTGATACCCATGCGCTGCACACGGTGCAGTAGTCTTGCCATTTTTGTGCCGTATTCCTCATCCGCCGCATCCAATGCCGGCAGCAGAAGAATGTATCCAATGTGGAAGATGTCCACATCCAGATTGTCCCAGTCGATGTGGGCTTCGCCATAGTAGGCATTGGCGCCAGCGTGTTGGAAGAATGTCCGTTCTTTTGTGCGGTTGTTGCTCATCACTGCCGTGAAGGAAGTTCTGCCATCACGGCAGACCATGCTCAGATCAATATTGGGATACTTACCCATTTCCTGCAGGATAAAGTCGCCCTCTGCATCATGTCCGGCAAAGCCGGAGGCAACCAAACGAAGCTGAGGGTCCAGTCGGGCAAGGTCGGTAATGGTATTGCATACACTACCACCAGTGGAACTGGTGATCCCTTCCGTAATGTGGGTCAGCTCATTTTGTCTGGGCCAAGTTTCGATGGGGTAAGTAATGTCCACGATCATATTGCCTGCACAGCAGATTCCTTTTTTCATAGGTGATTCCTCATTTCTTCATGGCATACACTACCAGATTCTTTCGGTAGAATTATACTAAATTGACTTTCCTTTGTCAATGGATAGACGTAAAAACCAGAAACCGGATCGAACCATTTTGGGGGCGATCATTCAGAAAAATTACTCCCGGAACAGCCCGTACGTCTCGAATCATTCCACATGACCTTGTTTCCACCATGATACCGGTAATAATTCCCCGGAAGCGTATAATACTCCGGCTGTGTACGATGGTACACAACCGGAGCTGTTGTTTGTATGAATTTAGGAAAGCTGAGCAAACAACTCTCTGCAAGCCGGATAAATTTTGCGGAATTGTTGATACTTTTCTTCATACTTGGCCACCAATTCCGACTCCGGGCAGATGGTATCCGCTACTTGTGCCAGTTGTCGACACGCGGTCTGGACATCCGGGTATGCGCCGCAAGCTACCATCGCCAGTATAGCACCGCCCATGCCGGGTCCTTGCTCCGACACCGAGAGCTGCAGTTCGACATTCAAAACATTGGCAAAAATCCGCTTCCACAGACGGGATTTTGCACCACCGCCACAAATTCTCGAGCTACGGATTTCAATTCCGAGATTTCGGGCCAATTCCACACTATCCCGAATGGCAAACGCTACACCCTCCAATACCGCTTGCAGCAAATCTGCCCGGCTGGTATCCATGGTCATACCAATAAAAGTCCCACGGGCATTGGTATCATTGATAGGACTGCGCTCTCCCATTAGATACGGCAGGAAAAATACATGATTTTCGCCCAGCATTGCATCGGTGATAGCCGACTGCTCCGTGGCGTAATCTGTGGTCTGGAAAATCTCCTCCATCAGCCACTTATTGCAGCTTGCTGCCGAAAGCATACAGCCCATCAAGTGCCAGCCACCGTCGGCATGAGCGAAGGCATGCAGACCATTGCTGTCATCTACGCCGAATTTCTCCGAGGAAATAAACACCGTGCCGGAAGTGCCCACGGAAATATTGCAGCCGCCTTCACCCACCACACCGGTTCCAACTGCTGCCGCTGCATTATCGCCGGCGCCGGCACAAACCTTCACCTCCGGAACAATGCCCAGCGCCACGGCCATTTCCGGTCGGACGGTACCGATACAATCGTAGCTTTCAAAGAGTTTTGGCATCTGCGCTTCGGTCACACCGCAAATTTGCAACATCTCCCGACTCCAACACTTGTGCTGCACATCCAACAGTAGCATACCGGAAGCATCGGAATAATCGCAGGCATGAACACCGGTCAGAAGATAATTGATGTAGTCCTTCGGCAACATGATCTTTGCGATCGCCGCAAAATTTTCCGGCTCGTTTTCCTTCATCCACAGCAGCTTGGGTGCAGTAAATCCGGCAAAGGCAATGTTTGCCGTCAACATCGACAGTCTTTCCTTACCGATGACCTCATTGAGATAATCCACCTGTTTCGCCGTACGACCATCATTCCACAAAATGGCCGGACGGATCACATTGTCGTTAGCATCTAGCACCACCAAGCCGTGCATCTGTCCACCACAGCCGATGCCGACCACGGCTGCCGCATCAAAGCCCCGCAGCAATTCTGGTACACCCTCACACAGTGCCTGCTTCCAGTCCTGCGGTCGTTGCTGACTCCATCCCGGCTGGGGGAACTCCAAAGGATATTCCTTGGTGACCGTATTGTGGATCGTTCCCTGCGCATCCATTAGCAGCAACTTCATCGCTGAAGTACCCAGATCGATGCCAATATACAATTGCTTCATTTTGTGTCGCCCTCCATTCCGATTTTGAGTTGTTTGTTATCGTTATCATCATAGCAAATTCCCCTACTTTTGTCAATATTCTCTGTGGTACGGCAATCTTCTTTGCACTCGTTCCTTTTGAGAAAATGTTACGCATTTCATTGCAAAACAAAACACGCACAGAAAAATGTACATTTTGCACAAAGGAAACCCGGTAGATATGACAGGAATACACGTTGACAAACGCAGGGTTTTCGTATAAAATTATGATAACGATAACATCGGAGGTGTCTGCTATGACCATGTACGAGATCCTGCAGCAGTTAAAAAATCGACAGGATTATCACGACCAACGACTCTTTGCAGAGATTTCTTTTGCAAATGCCTTTGAAGAAGCATACCACTGCGGCTATGCCGACCAAATCCTGCAGCAGGCTACCTTGGCATTGGCGCAGGCTCATGCCGATGCCGCATCTGTTGCCGCCATGGAATCCGCTCTAGCCGGTCTTGGCGAAAGGATCAAGAAAATGACGGTATTGGCCGTATCCCACGCCCACATCGACATGAACTGGATGTGGCGCTATGACGAAACCGTAGCCGTCACCTTGTCTACCTTCCGCACCATTTTGGACCTGATGCAAGAATATCCTGAGTTCACCTTTTCCCAGTCTCAGGCATCCGTTTACCGCATTGTTGAAAAATATGATCCGGATATGCTGGATGAGATCCGCCAACGCGTTGCTCAAGGTCGTTGGGAATTGGCCGTCAGCTCTTGGGTGGAAACCGATAAGAACATGCCCTCCGGCGAGAATCTGTGCCGTCACATCCTCTATGCCAAAGCCTACATGAACGAGTTGTTTGGCGTCAATTGTGATGACTTAAATTTGGATTTTGAGCCGGATACCTTCGGTCACAATGCCAATGTGCCTCAAATTCTCAACGCTGGCGGCGTACAGTATTATTACCACTGCCGTGGCTACGAGGGGCATCACATTTACCGTTGGCAAAGCGGTGACAGTGAACTGCTTGTTTACCGGGAGCCGGTATGGTACAACTGCGAGATCACCCCGGATGACTTTGTATATATGCCCCGATTTGCAAAAGACAACGGAATCTGCACATTGCTGAAAGTCTATGGCGTGGGTAATCACGGCGGTGGACCTACTCGCCGTGATCTCGGTCGTCTGGTGGATATGATGTCCTGGCCGCTGCTGCCCACCATCCGCTTTGGTACATACCGCGAATTCTATGGATATCTGGAGTCCCTGCGCCCGACACTGCCCATCGTCACCGGTGAACTCAACTGCTTTGCCACCGGCTGCTACACTACCCAAACCCGTATCAAGCGGTTCAATAAAATGTGCGAGCGTCAACTCTACGAGTCCGAAGTCTTTGATACATTACAGCATATGCAGGGTATTCCCCGTCGGGAAGGCGCTTCGTTCCGGGAAGGTTGGGAACACGTGCTTTTCAACACCTTCCATGACATTCTCCCCGGCTCCGGCATCATCGACACCCGGGAACACGCATTGGGGCGATATCAGGAAGCCCTAAGCATCACTACTGCCCGCAAAAGCAAGGCGCTTTCCGGTCTGGCCGCCCTGATCGATACCTCTGCTTACCAATTCCCCACCGACTCCGATAGCACCAGCGCCGGTGCCGGTGTGGGTTTCTGCCATAGTGCCGGCGTTTTCTCCTCTGCCGACCGCAATAACAACGGGAAAAGCCGCATCTATCACCTGTTTAACAGCACCGGCGTTTCCTGTCGTACACCTTCTGTCATCACGGTCTGGGATTATCCAGGTGATTTGATGGATGTGGATGTCACTATCAGCGGTCAGAACATCTCACATCAATTGCTGGATTCGCATCGGCAGTTCTACTGGGGGCATACATATCAGCGCATTGCTGTAGATGCAGTTGTGCCTGCCTTCGGCTATACCACCGTAGTCATTCGTCCAAAAACGGAGGGTCATATCCCCTATCCCTTCCCCGATTACCCCCGGTTGGACCAAGAAGACGAATTTGTGCTGGAAAACGAACTTCTTCGGGTTGAGCTCAACTCTACCGACTGCACGATCCGCCGTATGACAGACAAGCGAACCGGACAAGATCTGTTGCAGGGCAGAGGTGCCTGCTTCCGGCTCATCACCGAAGACGCCTCCAAGGAAATGACAGCTTGGATCGTTGGGCGCTATGCCGCTGTAGAAGACCTGCACCAAAATGTCATCATCCGTCCCTATGAGTATGTTCGGGGCGAATTGATTCAAAGCCTCACTTACAAGATCGACTTCCACAACTCCCATCTGAAGGTAACCATCCGGCTAGAGAAGAATGCACCCATGGTTTCCTTCCAGTGCAGTTGTGATTTTGGAGAAAAGCCTGTGCCCCACGAGACTGTCCCTCAGCTTTCCGTTTCGATCCCCTGCAATGTTGCCGATGGTACGTACCTGAGTGATATTCCTTTCGGGCATCTGGAGCGTTCGGTACGAGATATGGATATGCCCAGTCTCAACGGTGTGCTGGTGAATACAGGCAGTAACAATCTGTTTGTCATCAGCAACAGCAAATACGGTTTCCGTACCACGCAGGAAGGCGTTTCCATCGACCTGATCCGTGGTAGCTACGAACCGGATCCACTACCGGATTTCGGTATCAGCGAATTTGATTTTGCCATCGGCATCGCAGAAACCGTCGAAGAATGGGATCAGATCATTGCCTCCTATCGCCACCCCTGTAGCGAAGTTCCTCTGCAGCATGGCAACGGTACGCTTCCCGAAACCGGCAGTTTCCTGCAGATCTGCGGCGGAACGTTGTCAGCCTTGAAGCTGTCCGAGGACAAAAAAGCCTACATTCTGCGGCTAAGTTGTTGCCGAAGGGGCACATCCATTACTTTCCCCTTCACGATTTCCACTGCAGCCCTGTGCGACCTGACAGAGCAACATTGCACTCCCATCCCCCACAGTAATCATCAGATCACCCTCGATCATGCCCATGGCGTGGTCACACTTCGTGTCGAAAAGGAGTAATCCCTATGATTTACAAACCGCAGGAAGAACGTCTTTGGGACTGTTGGATTTATCCCCATGAAGGAAAATACTATATGTATCACCTCAGTCTCTCTCCGGAGCGCTATGGCAAAGGAGGCTGGGATGGCATCAGTCTGGCCATTTCCGAGGATCTGGTACACTGGACCGAGTACGGGCGTGTACTCACGAAGCGAACCGACGCAGAGTGGATCGGTACCGGTATGATTCAGAAGATCGGTGACACGTTCATTATGAACTTTTCTGAAGAATGGCCTGTAGGTACTCAAAATATCTACTTTGCTACTAGCAAGGATCTGATCCACTGGGAGCGGACAGAGCATGTCTGCGCACCAGACGGTATTCATTACATGAATCATCCCACCGATATGTCCAGCGCCTACCCCCGTTGGGATTCTCTGGGCATTATGGATGCCGTGGAGGATCTGCCTCCCCCCTACTACGCATTCCTAACCGCCAGTGCCAAGCAGGTGCATCACATAAACAAAAACGGTGGATTGGGTCTTGTGACCAGTAATGACGGTCTGAACTGGCGCTGCCTGCCCAATGCCTTTGCCGACACCGATATGTTCCCCCAATTTGAGGTCCCGGAACACGTAGAGATCAACGGTCGGCATTATGTAATTTTCTGCACTAGCAGTTATCTTTCCCATCGCTTTGACAAATACGCCGATGATATGAGTGGCGGCACTTTCTTCGTTGTGGCCGACGACGCCCTTGGTCCCTACCGTCTGCCCGAGGGGGACTATATGCTTCAAGGTACTCGTAATAATGTCAGTGTCAGCATGGTCACCGTCGGTCGTCCCCTGAAAGTGGGGGATCAGATCTACTACTATCACATCTGGGGTGCCAATGGTCCCGAGGGTTGGGGTGCTACGGTCAAGCTCTTGGAAGAGGAAAGTCCCTATCATCTGCGACTGCGCTATAATCCCATCAACGACTGTTTGAAGGGCAAGTTGCTGACCTCCATGCCTGAAGCGCTTCAAGGACTGGCGTTGGTGAAAAATCCCGGTGTCATTCCTCCCATGCAGTTTGATCTAACACAGAGCCTACGTTTTACCAATTTGGGTACTGCCGCAGCACTGTCCGCCACTCCACTAAATGGTAATCGCAACACCGCCAACACTGACTTGACTGACGGTCGCTACATTACCTTTGATATGACCATCCAAAGCGGCGAAGGCGGTGGTATCTACTTTGAAGGTGAAACTGGCTCAAAGCTGTGCGTGATGCTCAACCGAAAACGCCAGCGTCTTGAATTCGGTTTCATCAACCCCGGCTGGGGTCCCAATATGGTCATATACAATGATGTAGTTCAGAAATTCCCCATTGGTGAACATTCAAGCGTAAAAATTCTGGCCAGAAAATGGTTTTTTGAAGTATACATTGACGACATTTATGTATCCTCTTGGCGGCCTGCCGAGCAAATCGACCCCAACCGATTCGGTTTCTACTTTGAAGATGCTACCGGCGAGCTTGCCAACTTGAATATCTGGCAAATGCAATAATCTACATAGGAGGCGCATATCGTGTCCGATATCAATATCAAAGATGTTGCCATTCGTGCCGGTGTTTCTGCCATGACGGTAACTCGAACTATCAACAATCCGGAATTGGTCAAAGAATCTACCCGGCTCAAAGTACAGCAGGCTATTCAGGAATTAGGATACATCCCCAACCGCACTGCCATCACCCTGCGCTCTTCCAAAAGCAAAACCATCGGCATTGCGCTATTTGATCTAGAGAACCCTTTTATCAGCAAATTGGCCATGCAAATGGAGCGTAGTCTCAAGAAGCATGATTATTCGCTTCTGCTTACCTGTGTCAACGAGGAAAACAGCGATGATTACGACATTTATGCCAATCTGAAAAGTTTCAATGTAGATCTCTTTATTTTTATTCCCACGCAACACAATGAGGCTCTGGCTTCTCTCTCCCCGGAAGCATCGTCCCGGTGTTTGCAACTGTTTCGGATGGGTTACAGCGGCATTGATGCCTTCATCATCGATGATATCTACGGCGCCTACCTCGCAACAAAACACCTGATTGAAAACGGTCACGAGCGGATATTACTGGTCGACTTCCATCAGCGGATGCCCATGTACCGTGACCGCGGCTATTTTCAGGCGTTTCAGGAAATGGGTCGACAGTACCATGGTGATATGATCCTAAAACTCACTGAGTTTAACGATTCTCAGTATGAAGATCGGATCACACAGGTGATTCAGGAAAAACAGCCTACCGCTATTCTGGCCGTCACACAAAAATTGTGCGAAGTCTGCATCACCGTCATTAAAAAGCTGGGACTGCGCATCTATGACGACATCAGCCTCATCGGTTACGACGATACGGTGCTGGCTCGCCATTTGGGTATCACCACCATCGCCCACCCCTTTGAAGAAATGATCGATAAAATGACGGAATGGGCCATCGGTAAAATCAGCGGCACCAGCCCGGCAGAGGTATCCCATATCAAGGTAAAGCCCTACCTCAACATCCGCAATTCCGTCAAAAACATTCTGGAAACATAAAGTACATCCTGCAGCCGAAAATGGTTGCAGGATGCTTTTTCGCCATTATTGTTCCCCCTGTGCCCAACGGCACAGGGGGATCGCATTCACTTTGGGGAATTGGAAATACTATGCTTACAGGAACATGACTCTCTTGATGATGACGCACTCGGGCATCACTTCGCCTTCCGGCACACCGCCGGCAGTCTGTGTATCGGCAGTACCGAGAACCGTACCCACACCGATGGCTTCCACAAAGATCACAACGTCAGTCTTGCCTCTGAGGTTGCCCATGTCATAGATGATCATGCCGTCACCGTTATTGATGTCGGGAATCGTCCAACCCTGTGCATTGCTGTAGCGGAAGGTGCCATCTTCCTCATGGTATGCGGTCGCGCCACCTACAAAGAGGCCGGACAGAGGCACCATGACCTGCTTGACATAATTGCCGCTTTCATCCTTGTACCATGCAACTGCACGGATGGCACCGGATCCGGAGAACTGCACATCGCTCAGGCCACCGGCCCAGATGCGGAATTCATTGACCGTCTCAGGAACGTCCAGCTTGCTGTACATGTAGGCAATGTTACCCGTACCACGGGTCCACATCATCACGCCCCAACCGGCGTTGTCGTGAAGCACTGTACCTTCTTCGCCCACTTTACCCAGCTTCCAGATCTTGCTGTCGGCAGTTGCAGTGCCTGCAAAGTCCACCTTATCGGCTACAGAACTGCTGCTATCCCATCCAAAATTCCACACCACGTTCATGTAATTGTCAAACTCATCCGCACGAATGGTGGGCAGTGCATCCAACTCGGAAGCGGTCATGCCATTGTAGATCACAGGATCGGCAGGTTCTTCCTGAGAAACCTTGCCCTTCAGGGTCAGCTTCACGCCATTGACCTTGACATCGGTGCTCACGGAAACATTTTCGCTCAGTGTGGCAGCATGGGCAGGTGCGACACCGCCGATCACAAGACCACCCACCAACACGCAGCACAGCAACATGGAAATGCCGGTGGTGCGTAGCTTCTTGTTAGTCACCAACAGCGCAACAAGCGCCACGGCAGTCAGAACCATAACGCCGGCGACAAGATGGGTGCGCATATCGCCAGTTTCAGGGATGGAGCCGGAATAAGTCACAACGATGCTGACGCTTTCACCGGCAGCCAGAGCTTCCACGGTCTTGCTCGCTTCACCGCTGCCTTCGAAGCCCTTCGGAGCAACGTGCTCCAGCTTCAGGCCCTTGAAAACATCCGTGGTGGTGTTCTTCACGGTCAGGGTAGCAACGATGTCCTCACCGGCTGCATACTCTGCCTTGTCGGCGGTCAGGGTGACCTCCAAGCCGTCCTGCGTGGCAGTCTGCGCCATGACAGGCAGCGCAAACAGACAAACGCACAGAATCACACTCAAGATCATGACCAGTGTTCTACGATTGTTTTTCATTGTTATTCCTCCATTCGTTTTGTATTGATAAACTTAATGGGTCTTCTTTTTGCGCACAACCACAATCACAACTACAACTGCCACAACGACCACGGCGGCCACAATGCCGACGATCACAGCGGTATGATCTGGTTCCTGAGAATCGTCGGGATCATCCTTTGGCAAGGTCTCAGCTGGCTTCGTCTCCTTCGGTTGGGTGGGTTCTGTCTCAACGGGCAGTGGTTCCGTGGGCTGGGGCGGTGTATAGGTGTTTTCTTCGATGTACAGCCTGCCTTCTACCTTTGCGTTATTGCCGTTCAGGTTCAGATAATACACCGGCTCTTCTGGCAGAACATGGCTACGATCAGCGAAAATCGTGTACACAGTTTCGTCATTACGAATGATGCGAATATTGTCATACAGCACCGTAACCACCTGACCGGCCAGAATGCTGGCATTGGGCAGATCCACGGCGATCAGCACCTTGGCATCCTTGCCGGCAGCCGCCGCCACGAAAGTATCGGTGATGTAAATTTGACGGCTCCACCACATATTGTATGCCAAGCCGGCAATGTTTACTGTGGGGTGCGCCCGCAGGAACTCCTGATCAACACACAGCACATCGTCACGCAACGTAGCATCGCCGGCACCGTTGTTGCCCTCGCCGACATACATATCCACGCTACCGATGCCGCCGGCTTCGGTCATCAAGAGCACATCATAGGCCAGAATATCGCCGGACTGGAGCTCAAAGCTAGCCGGGATGGTGAAGGCCTCATTGTAGTAGAGGATCTGGCCTGTGGCGTCCGCCTCCACTTGGAGGTCCAGTCGCAGGCAATCACCCACGGCGCCCATGTCGGTAACTTCCTGCTCGTGTTCGTCGGCACTGACTGCAAGAGCGCACATAGCCATCATCAGCAGCGCCAACATGAGGGTCATCCACTTTTTTACATTGTTTTTCATAAATTCTCCTCCAAAAATTATATAATTTCCAAATAATCTTTATCGGGAAGCGGATGAAGTTGCACACCAAGTTCCTTCATGTACCAGAAGGAAACCGATGCAATATCATCCTGTAAGGGCAGGTATCTTCTGCCACGGCGCCATCCTAACGCCTGAACCGTGACCCGGATATCCGACTGAAAACGGATGGGGTCACACAGATGCCAGCGATACATGCCGAAGCGCTGTTGGCTATTGTACAAGCCATCCGGCTTGGACACATAGTTCAGCCCGGCATAGGGAGTACTATAGGTCTCGTAACAGTGCATTTCCGGGTGTTCAAAATTGTAGGATCCGCAGAAATAGTCTTCTAATCCGGTGCCGCAAATCGTGGGGAATTCCCGATCACCATCCAGATAAAATTTCACTTCTCCCTCGCCCCACCAGCCGTTGCTATTGGAGCCCCAAGCCATGTAGGTACCGACATAATGACCATGCCCCTTCATGTCCAGCAGGGTGTAGACTTCCTTGTAAGGCTGCGGATTGACCCGACGGAACTGGGCGTAGAAGTATGCGCAGTCCTCCTCCACCGTTCGCAGTTCATAGTCGATCTGGTAGTAGATCGTCAGATCCAACTCGCTGGTATTCTCCATAGTCACCTTGCACTTTTTGCGAAACGGCATTGGCCAATAACAATTGAATGCGCTACCGGGATTGACGCACACCGCCAACGACGCAGTAGGTGCATAGGTGTTCCAGCCAGCCGCAAAGAAGTCACCGACCGGGCATTCTACAGCCGGCGTATCACAATCATCCCAATAAAAACGCAGGATCAAATTGCGCCAGAAACCAGTGGGCGTCAGCCAAATATGCCGGATCACGGCAGGTCCGCTGATATCTGCCAACACAGCCGTTTCTCCGCTGGGGATTACAATAAAGGGATTGACCTTCCAGCCCACACCCAGATCCTTTGCGCAATTGCCTGAGCTGCCCACCTCCGGGGTTGCCATACCACCTCTTCCCTTTTCGCCGGTAGGATTCTCCGGCGTCACAGAGCGACTTTGCGCCTGCACCAGACGCTCAATACCATCTAAGCCAAATTGCATGGTCATCCCCCTATTCCGAATATGTGGTCACGGTCAGCTCTGCGATCGCATTCTTGGTGTCCAGCGTCTGCTTCATCTGTAGGTCCTCTTCGCTACGGAAGATCACGAGTTTCACTTCTCCGTTGTTTGTGATCACAATATTGTCGTACCAAACCGTCACTTCTTCATAAGGGAATTGCCCGTTGATCTTGCGTGGTTGGGCGATCAACGTCAGATCCTTCAGAATTTTGCCGGTGGTATTCATCGATTCGTTATAAGTACAGTATGGAATGTCAATACCTACAATGCGATGTACCCATTGACCACCAGCCTGCACCGCCAGACTATCCGACGGGCTAGCCAGAATGCCAAACTGGTCGACACAATAGATCATGGCCTGCAGATTGCCTGCGCCTTCCACATTACCGTCCACAAACCCAAAACCATTGGAAGGCACGGACAGCTTGACATCGTACTCCAATACATCCCCCTCTTCGATCCGATACTCCTGCAAGGCAATGCGGATACGAATATTGGCAGAAAGGTCCGTCGTGTTTCCATTGAGTCGCACACGTAGCTTCAGCACATCCCCCTCAGGCTGCGCCTGTGGCACGGTCAACAGATACGGTGCCTGTGCAAAATCCGTCTGACCGATGAATTCCTGAATTTTGGGCAGGATTTGCGCCATTTTTGAGAAAACATCCGAAGGCGTCACACCATCATCCTCATACAGGAATTTGGTAAAGGTGTAATCCAATCCTGCCAGATTAAAGTCCTCGATCACCTGATACAGCGCCTCCGGATCCCATGAAGAAGCATAATCGGCATAATTCTCCCCATAGACGGGAATATCGCCGTAGCCATTGGTATACATCCACTGCCGCACCTGCTTGAGGGACTCGATTCCGGGAAGACCGGTAAACTGCAGCAGGCAGTCGTACTTATCTGCCATTTCTACCATGAACTCATTTTCGCTACCAATGAGCATTGCAAAGGTGGCAGTGCCATTTTCCACACATTCATCCCATTCTGCCTGCGTAAAACTGGCTCCGGGCATATACAGGATCAAGCGGATTCGACCGCCGGTGTGAGTATTGACCGCTTCTTGGAATATCTGGATCTGCTTTTCAATGAATTCACGCTTGCTTTCCAGATACCACGTTAAAATGTCTTCCCATTGTTGCCCCTTCACCGTCCCCGGCATGGGCATTTGGAATTCGTCCATAGAACCTAGCGATGTTCCCCATGCCGCATTGATTTTTTCCACAGTGCCGTACTTTTCCAACATGGTCTGCTTGAAATCTGCCACAGCGTTTTCATCGTAGCACCACATGGAAGTTGCCGCATTATCCGGGTTTTCCAGATTTCCGGTCTGCGTCCAAGCAGCCGGGTACAGCGGCTCACCAGCCGGGCCAAAGTCAACGATCAGGGCATCCACATAATCCAGAATACCCAGCTCTTCATATTGGGCGAGCTGACAGTTTATGGCATCGCTGGTGTAGTCATACACCCCTTCATACCAGTAGCTCAGAGTATTGGCAGCCGCCATACCGTTGTAATTCATCATCAGTGCTGCCGGATCATTCGTCACCCAACTTTGAGGACTCATGATGGTGGGGCTGATCAGCTTCAACCGCAGTCCGGCATCAATGGCTGCCTGCAGAGCATCCTGCGATTCTCCGGACAAATACCAGTGTCCCTTGCTTAAGGAGACCCACTGCGTCTCATACCGCAGCGTTTTCAGACCCATGGCAGCATAATCCTCCATTCGCTTCGCAATGGCTTCTAAAGTTCGATTGGCAATGTGCCCTTCCGTGAAGCAAAGGCCAATATCCTCCACCGCAGCTTGCTGTACCTGCGGTTCGGTGGAGTCTGTATGATCATTTGGCGTACATTGCACAAGCATCCCTCCTACCATGACAACACAAAGCAAAACGGCGATCTTCTTTATAATAGGTCTTGTCAATTGCGTCACACCTTCCTTTTTCTCTGCTCCAAGGACACCACCAGAGAGCAAAGCGTGTTCGGTTGCATTTGCCACGATACGCTATTGCCATTCACCGACAGCGGCATGCTCTGCCGCTCACGCAGATCGGTTCGTGCGGCACTGCACACCGGTTGTTCAAAATGCACAGACACCGTTCCGGAATGATCGCCCGGACGCACGATCCGCAAGAGCAAGCCTTTGCCGTCTTCTGTCCGCTTGATACCAACCAAGCTACCGCCTTCTAGCCGCAATAAACTCCCCTCAGTCTGTGCCGGTTTTGCGTTTTCCTCTAACGGTAGAACACAGGCGCTGACATGGTGTAGTTGTCTGGATGCGGCAGCCATCAATTCTGCCGGTGTGGCAGAAACAGCCATAAGGGACAGTTTCATATAATGCAGGCCCTGATCCGGGCAGGAATCAGGCTCGAAGGGACTTCTCAACAGCGACACGGTCATCGCACCGTCATCCCCACGGAAACCATACTTGCAATCACACAAAACTGCCAGAGAAATGCCCTGCTCTGCCAAGGCACATCCCGCGCCCAAGGACGGAACATCGTGGCTGATCGCAGGTCTATCAACATAGCCACCGGCAGTCAGGTAGCGATAAGTATCGCAAGCATACCCGACATTGACCGGAAAACGCAGATGTGGAATCCCCGCAGGAAAACCACCTAGCTCATGCCAATCCGCTTTTACAAAATAATCTAGCCGATCGCTCCCTGCATCCAAGCTAACAGTTACATCTAGCCGCGAATGACCGAAGCACACGTAATAATCCACACTCTGCCGCAATACGCCATGGCAAATATTTGTGACCATCACGGAGTTTTCCTCGTTCAGGCGGACGGTTTTTGCAGCAGGACCCGTTCGCCACGCCGCCATTCCGTAATGGGGATCTTCCGTGACACATTCGAAACCGCAAGCAGGCCGTTTGGGATCGATCAACTCCTTGCCGGATTCTTTATGGACCAAGCAGATGCACTGCATAGTCTGCCGCAGGAAGACCGCTTTCAGTTTTTCATTTTCCAACACCAGATGGGCATCGCTGAAGCGATCCTGTCTGGGCTCCCGGTTGACCGGGATCTGCACCTGCTCTGGTTCCGCATAGGATACGCAGCAAACGCTGTAACCCATGGGCGGCACTTGGGCTGGGATCAAAATTCGGCAGAAATCATGTCCCCAGAAGAGTTTACCCGTACCCATCAGTTGATAAGGGATCGACCGTCCCTGTGCATCGGTAATGCAAATCTGCTCGGGATCATGTTGCCAGTCCCAGAGCATTAGTTCGGTCAGCTCGTTACGAGGCTGCTCCGTCGTGTTGAATAGCATATACCAACGGTGGTCACCGGTGGTGCCGGTATGGGAGACACCATAACCTTCTCCATCGCAGGAGAAGATACCCACGCCCACTTCCGGCAGGGCTTCCTTGCCGCCGGCTACTTGGGCGGCAATGCTCTGCATCGCCCGTTTGGCGGTGGTTTCCGTCCATGCCATGGCACGTTGGAACTCTCCCATTGCGTATTCACGAGTCTCTACCGTTCCCGAGCCGGGCAAAATATCGTGGAATTGATTAAACAGTACCTTACGCCAACTGTTTTCGCTGCCTCGTGCCGGCCGATCTCCCGGATTCCAGATATGGGCCATCACATCTAGCGCTTCCGCATCCCAAAGTTTTTCCTCGCCGTAACGATTGGACCGCTTGATGCGGCTTTGGGAAGTATAACAACCGGTGAAAACGAAGTTCAGTTCCCCTTCTACAATCGGCAGTTGTTGGCGATAGCTTTCCATGTGCCGGAAAAACTGTCGAATAGAACCATGTTGCAAAGTAGGGAACAGCGGCCAAGTTTGCATATCCCGTAGCTGCTCCAAATCCCGACGGGTGGGCCCACCGCCGTGGTCGCCCACACCGTAAATGGCCAACACCGCATCCACCTTGTTGGTGCCACAGAATTGGGGCACATAACGGAACACGGAAGGTCCAACCGTCAGATTATACCAAACCGGCTCCCGGAAGGCGATCACTTCTGCACCGGAAGGGCTGCGCCAACGAAACAGGTTTTCTTTTTCCATGCCACGGCAGAAATAATAATATTTCACACCGCCCTGACACAGCAGCTCCGGCACATGGCAACCATGACCAAAGGTATCCGGCGAAAAATCCAGATCCAGCTCTTCCTCCGGAATATCCAGAAGAGTGGAAATATATCGTTTCGAATACAGTATCTGCCGAGCCAACGCCTCGGTAGAGGGCATATTTTTGTCACACTCCACCCAAGTGGCAACGGAAGCTTCCCAGCGCCCTTCTTTCACTCGGCGACGGATCTCATCCAGCAGTTCCGGCGCATATTCTTCGATGATGGCATAGACCGATGCCTGTGGTTGGCTATAAACGAAGTCGGGGTACTCCTCCATCAGTGTCAAAACCGTACGCACGGTATCTACCGTCAATGCTACGGTTTCCTGATAGCCCCACATCCAGTTCATATCGATGTGGGCATTGGCTGTCAGGATCACCTTCAGGGCCTTCGCCTGCGGTGCCAACGCCGATAGCAGCATTTCCACTTCCTGTGCCGTGGAAGCCGTAATGGCCTGATCTGCATTCACCCTTTCCTGCAAATGCGCAACACCGGGCAGGATCTGCTGATCCAAAGCGCCCTCCATGCTTCGGGACAGCTCCAGAAGATAGGATAGTTCTTCAATGATTCGCCTGCCCCAATAAGTTGTTGCATATTTCTGCTCAATGTCATGCAGAATTGCACTTGAATTCATCTTTTTCACAATTCTACCTCCCCACGCGGTGGTATCTTCCACCGATCAATATTCCGGCTGACTCTTATCGATTTGCGCAGCGTTAAATTCATCGATGATGGCCTGACCACCGTTTTTCAGCCACGCTTGTACAGCCCGCTCATAGAAGGCCTCCGTAACACCTGAATTGAGGATAATTGCACCAAAGGTGTCATTCAAATAAGACTCCTGAATCTGAGAACCGATCTGAATGTTGGTCTCCGATTTCACCGTGGGCATCAAATAATCGTAGAACTTATTCTTGCAGTAATTTTCAAAGCTCTGACGCCAGTATGCGTACTGATCGCCGATGCCCAGCACATTGAACTGATTTTCATAGTCTGCAAAGTCTACCAAAGTATCGGCTCTGTTAAGGAAGGACAGGGGCTCGATCTGCGCCTGCTTATACGCATCTTCCCGCATGGATTCGGGAATCTTGCTATAAGTACCGTCCTCGTTTTTGGTGCACATCTGACCCTCGATGCCGTAGTAGCACAGGTTATGGCCCTCGGTCAGTGTCCACTCCAGGAAGTCGAAAATGCCTTCAATGGTATCTTCATCCAGTTGGGCATTGAAGTACATACCCCGATCCACTGGGAAGTTGACACGCAGACCACCCTCGATACCATCCGGGCCGGTAAAAGGACCCATAATGCCGATTTCCGCATCGGGGTCGCTTTCCTGCAGAGCTGCGTACAGCTCCAGCATATCGGGATAGCCGCCGGGATAACAGGCAGCCCGACCGGTCATAAATTTCTGCTTACCATGGCTGACATCGGGATTCAGATCCGCTTCACTATCCAGCAGACCCCGCTCCCGCATATCCTGCAGCCAGAACAGATAATCCTTCTGGCCTTGGGTCATAAAGGAGGGGATCAATGTATTCGGGTCATCCTCAGAGGGCTGCCAAGTGTTGATGACAGCACCAAACGCAGTGCCCACATCCTTAAACATCCAGCGTGTCTCACCCAAGCCCACCGTCATGGGGATTACATCGGGCATTTCTGCTTTGATCTTTTCCAGAGCCGCTTCCAGTTGCTCAATGGTGGTGGGTTCTTCAATTCCCAACGCATCAAACCAGTCTTTGCGATAATACATAAAGAAGGGTATCTCGGAAGAAGTGGTATTGGGAATGAAATAGATATGTCCGTCCTCGTTGCGCATCATTTCCCAGATATCGTCAGAAACGGTAGCCTTTACGGCAGGATGGCTCTCCAACAAATCTTCAATTGGGTAGAATGCGCCCTGATCTTCGATCTCTCGCCATGAGGCATCCACAGGACCCAACGCCCACATCACATCCGGGAAATTCCGGGTGGAGATGATGAGCTTCGCCTTAGCATCATACTCAACAACCGGCACGATCTGCACGTCAATGTCTACATTAGCAGCTTCCTCCAATGCCAATTCATATGGACCGTCCACGGTATAAGTAGCAGCACCCCACACAGGGCGCAGATAGGAAAAAGACAACTTTCCGTCCTCATTCCCCTGTTCCCCCGGCGTACAAGCAGTAATCGGCAGGATCAGTGCCAACAACAGCAGCACAGCCAACGAGCGTTTGATCATGTTTTTCATATTCTGTTCCTCCTTATCCTTTTACGGCGCCAATAATGACGCCTTTCACAAAATACTTCTGCAAAAATGGATATACCAACACAATGGGGATCGTCGCAAATACGATGCAGGCCGCTTTGATATTGTCCGGCTGCAAAACCAAGCCGCCGGAGCTGGTAATGCCGCCCATATTCAGCGAGCCCATACCTTGGGTATTAAAATCTACAATGATGGAACGCAGCAGCACCTGCAAGGGCCACTTGGTATTATCATTGATGAAATACAGTCCGGTAAAGTAGTCATTCCAATGGCCCACCGCATAGAATAGACCTACCGTTGCGATGATTGGTTTCGACAAAGGCAGCATGATCCGCGTGAGCACCGTCAGTTCACTTGCGCCGTCCAACATAGCTGACTCCGTCAGGCTGTCGGGAATAGTCCAGAAGAAGTTTCTCACCAACAACGCATTCATGGGATTGAGTAGGCTCGGAATGATCAGCACCCAGATGTTATCCAACAGTTTCAGATCACTCAGCAAAATGTACACCGGAACCAGGCCTGCACCAAACAGCATCGGAATCACCGTCAGCCACAACATGATCTTACTGCCCGGTGCCCGCACTCGGGACAGGGCATAGGCACAGGTCAGGGTAATGATCAGGTTCATCAATGTACCAACTACCGTTGCAAAAACGGTGATGCCAAAGGATTTCATCAGCGCCGGCGTCTTGAAAATATACTTATAAGCCTCCAAGGTCAGCGATTCCGGCAGCAGCATCATCGGATTGTTCATGATGGCATGGGCTTCGCTGAAGGATTTCGCCACAATGTTGATTAACGGATACAGGCAAATTATGGATGCGATGACCAAAATACCGTAGATCAAGATCTTGGCGTACAAAGGGTTGTCATTGATTTTGCGTTTTCTGGTTGTCTTTACCATAGAGACTTCTCTCCAATCTTACGGGTAATCTTATTGGCAAGGATGATCATAATCATGCCAACCAACCCCTTCATCATGCCCATTGCTGTAGATATTTCATAATTGCTGTTGAGCAAACCCATGCGATAAATATAAGTATCGAAGATGTCACCCACTTCATGCAGCGTGGGATTCAGGAACATATAGATCTGATCAAATCCGGCACTGAGAATATTGGCAACAGACATGCAGTATTGGAAGCAAATGATCCCACGCATACCGGGCAATGTCACATGCCATAGCTGTCGCATTTTTCCTCCGCCGTCGATCGCACAGGCTTCATACAGCACCGGATCCACGCCGGCAATGGCAGCCATATAAACGATCGAACTCCAGCCGGTGTTCTTAATGATGTCGGTAATCAGGAGCATTGGAATTAAGGCATCCGGATTGGTCGTCAAGTTGACTTGCTCCATACCCAGTTTGGCCAACACCTGATTGATGGCGCCATTCGGGCCGGTGAAACTGTATACTACGCCGTAAAAAACCACCCATGACAGGAAGAAGGGAAAATAATTCACTGCCTGAACAGTTTTCTTGAACCATCTGGAGCGGACTTCGTTTATCAGAAGTGCAAACACGATGGGAATCGGCATACACACCAGAATGCGAAGAACGCTGATGCGAACCGTGTTCCACAGCAGCGTGTAGAACTTTGGATCCTTGAAGATCAACTCGAAATGAAACAAACCGACCCACTCGCTATCGGCAATACCCTTGAAGATCTTGAAATCCTTGAATGCAATGGCCAACCCGTACAAGGGCGAATAGTTAAAGATGATCATAAAGATCAGCGAGGGAAGGAACAGGATATACACCCATTTATTCTGCATGATCCGCGCCCATAGGCTACCCGTTTTATGTAATCTTGTGCGTTTCTCAACCACTTGCAATGATCGCACCTCCATATCATCGTTACTTTTTCCGCACAACACTTCCCCGGTCGTTGAGGTCGAAGGAAACATGATACTGCGTTGCACGGATCAGCGTTTTCTCGATCAAATTGAGCATCATTTGCGCAGCCCGCCTGCCCAGCTCCGTGTGGTGCAGATCCACGCCGGTGATGGGCGTCGATTGCATCCGCACCAAAATCCCTTCACCGCCACAAATCATCGAGCAATCTCTCGGCACACGCAACTTGCGCTCGTTGAGCGCTTCCAAAATCCCCACCGCCTGCGTGTCGCTGTTAGCGATCACCGCACTCGGTAGCGGATGCGTATCCAGATAATCCGACAGGGCTTGCCGTGCATCGTCCACAGTAAAGCCACATTGGATCACTTGTTCCGGATCAAAGGGTATCCCCCATTCTTCTAGAGCAATCTTATACCCACTGAGTCGGTCTTGACTGATGGTGTATTCCTGAGGCGGATTCACAAAGAGGATCTCCCGATGGCCATGGTCCAACACATGCCTTGTCATACGATATCCCACCGCCACATTATCCGCATCCACATAGCAGAAATCGTCATCGCCATCGCCGGGCCGTCCGATAATCAAGCAGGGGACATGAGATTTGCGCACCGCCTCCAAAAACTGATTGTTATCTCTGGGATTGATGATCAGAATCCCATCCCCCAACATTTGGGAAGAAAAAGGGATCAGACTTTGGTTATCCGTCGCTCTGGGCGTGGGTGTGACGATTACATCATACCCACGCTCCTGTGTCACCGAAAAAATGCCGGTCAGTAACTCGTTCAAAAACATATGGGTAGGCAGCGTTTCCAAATCAGAACAATACAGGCGCAAAACCCGATGATTTCGACCTGCGGAGGACCTCCCCTCATAACCCATCTCCCGAGCCGTCTGCAATACCAACTGCCGCACCGCCGGGCTAACAGAACCTTTTCCATTAAGCACATAGGAAACGGTGGCTGTTGACACGGAGCACCGCTCCGCAATATCTTTATATTTTACCATATTGCGCTCCTTTAAGTTAACGGTTAACTTGTTTCGTTCGTCAAAATACGTTCAAATGATCCTTCCGTTCTCATTTTAGCACAATGATTTTTGGTTGTAAATAGTTAATTCGTTAAGTTGTCCAGTTTTGTTCTTTAATTCCGTTGTAATATCGGCATTTTACCCAGTATCACAAATGCGCCACTCCCGCGCCTCTCCTAACTCCGGGCATGGCCCTGCCATGCCCATCAACTTAAGTTTAACTAAAGTGCCGGCATGCTCGATACGCAATATGCAATCCCTTGGATTTCCTACATACCATATCATTTCTAAAAAATCCCCCCTGTGGAGCTTTACTCGCCCACAGGAGGGGATGTGCATAATCTAATGGTTTATTTCTGATACCGCTCCGGCAGGTCATCGGTCTTCAACAAGGTACCGGTCAGATGTTCCGACACAAATTCCTGATTGTTTACCACATCGGTATCCAACGTATATTGAGACGTAAAGTGGAGCGTCAGCGTATTAAAGCAATTGACCACACCGCCGTTTTCCGTATAGAACGTATCACGATCATTGTACTTAAACATATTGACCGCATACAGCATACCGCCGTTCACTTTCCAAATGTAGTCACTACAGTTGTCCGAATTGCAAGCCAGGATCTTCGCTTCGGAGTTGATGCCTTCATAGAATGTGCGGATGCCAAAGGCCGAGGTGTTGACGATCGATACATTGGTGCTGTTTTCAACCTTGAACAATGTCAGATTAGGGCGAGTGATCTCACTGTACATATAAGACATTCCATTGACATCCGTCGGCCAACTGCGAATAAAATACTCCGTCAATGCAGGATAAGATACATACCCGATCCGGCAGACCACGGCCGCATTTTCCAGCAGCTCATCCAGATACACATCCTGACAATTCACAACATGTACGCCCACCTTATAGTAGGCACCGCTCAGCTCGGTGATCACAACACCCTTGGTATTGACAATCTCCACACCGTAGGGAACACCCAGAATGCTACACTGGGCGATATAGGCATTCTCGCCCAAAATCCGCACCGTGTAAGAGTGGAGCTTATACTGCTTATCCGTCAGTCGAGGTGCCGGCTTGTTGTCAGGATAGATGATGCGGATGCCCTGCATACCGCTGTTTGTACCCTGCAATGTGATCAGTGCCGTCATATTCTCTGCCATGAATTCCTCTGTGGCATAACCGTAATTGCCCATTAAGGCTGTGCCCTTACTCATACCGATCTGGTCGTGGGTGGATGCGCTAGCAGCACCCTTCAAGAGCGTATTGTCATACACCGTCAACGGCTGATCCAGCCAGTAGCAACCAGCTTTCAAATAGACGATGCCACCACCATTGGCACGGGCATCATCGAGCGCTTGCTGAATGGCCGCAGAAGCATCCGTAGCTGCCGTATTGTCTGCGCCGTAATCTCTGCAGACATCATAGACGGCCCCGACTGCTTCCGGCAGAGCCGGGCAATCGGTCGTGGCCAATTTTCCTTCCGCTTTCAATGTAGCGTACGCATCCTCAGCTCCACTGATGACGATACTGTCGCCATAGGTATCGCCCACCAGTGTGGTGTTGACCAACTTGACTACCGAGGTAGTCTCATCCAGTTCGTTTATGCTGTAAGTGGAGCCTTCCAGATAGCTTTCGGCAATGGTTACGCCGAAATTAGGCATCATATTATCCACTCGCAAAGCCGTTTGCGTGTTCCGTACATCCAAGCGGTAGAACTGGCCGATAAAATAGATGGTATTTGTGAAGAAACGACGGATTCCATCATAAAGGCGCACACCGATACAAACATCGCGAATAGTAATGTCGTCAAAGAACAACCATTCCAGATCACCAAGCAGCATACCGGTGGTATACTTCATAGTATATTCATCCAGTTTGTCCCCATCTACGGAGCAAAGCGTACTATTTTTCCAGTAGTCATTAGAAATACTCAAATTCTTCACAACTCCGGCTTCACTGGCGATGTAGAGTTGGAATCCCTGATATAGGAATGTACCCTTGATGTTTTCCAGATGGACCTGTTCAAAGGCTGCAGCATAGCCACCGCTGTAGACCGATGCGGTAGCACCACCGATGATGCCCTTGTAGCAATTGATGAAGGTCACATTCTTGACGGTCGTTGCCATATGGTTGATGTGTCCGCCATCACCAGCAAAGGAAGGGATCTCTATCGCAAAGGGGTAAGGTGTCACATTGTTGATGTCCTGTTCCGGATACCAGATGGTCACGCCGATCAAACCGGCACTACCTCCCATGCGGAACAAAGCTGGGAAGTTAGCATAGATATCATCCCGGTCCGCCAGAATGGGGTTACGGGTTTCCTCCTCCGCAGGAGCCACATCCGCCACAATGATGGTGCCATATTCGCCGTTAAAATCCTCCGCATCCGGATCGTTCCAGTCGCCGACCAGATACACAAAGGACGGAACACGAATCTGAGAAGACACTAAATACCGGCCACGGGGAAGAAAAACCGTGCCACCACCGTTTTCTGCGCAAGTATCCAGTACGCTCTGAATGGCCGTCGTGCTGTCCGCCACACCGGTCGGGTCTGCGCCGTTGGCAGTATCGATAATATAGTCAGCCAAAACAACTCCCTCCGTCTCATACACTGTGTCGATCAGGCCAGGCTCGTAATTCAAATACTCATATTGCGGATACTCGGTATTGCCTGCACTTTCCGTCGTCGGGACCGGTTGCTCCGGTGCACAACCAGCTAGCACACAGATCATGCTCAACAACAACGCCATCCATCTTATAATAGTCTTTCTCATTTCTTTCCTCCTCGGTTCATTAGAATTGCGCAGATGATCGCCACCGTCGCCGACAATACCAGCGAAAGCACCGTCACCACAAACTCTGCCGTTCCGGAACGTACGTAAAACAGCATCACCAATGATGCCACAGCCACAATTCCGGCAAACCGGAAAAAGAAACTCAAGGTGTTTTCTTCCATATCGGCACCTCTGCCAAACAACTACATTTCACCTGTGCTGTCGGTGTTTGCACATATTCGGGCATGGTATCTTCGCACTCGGGATGCGCATACACACAACGATCATAGAAGGGGCATCCATTGTTTCGATCGATTAGATTGCCCACGTCCATGCTCTTAAGCAGGATCTCTCGCTCTTGCCGTGCCAGTACCGGATCCGGCATAGGCACAGCGCTTAGCAACGCCTGTGTGTAGGGATGGCGCGGGTTGGAAATAACCGCATCCACGCCGCCCAATTCCACGATCTCGCCTAAATACATAATGCAGATCCGACCATTTTGCCCAATATAGCGGGCCGTAGAAAGGTCGTGGGTAATATAAACAAAGGCAATACCCAACTGGTTATTCAATTTTTTCATCAGATCCAGAATGGACAAGCGCAAACTGACGTCGATCATGGAAACCGGTTCGTCTGCCACGATCAATTTGGGATCCAGCGAGATGGCACGAGCCATCAGTATCCTCTGACGCTGACCGCCAGACAACTGATGAGGGAATTTGTACAGGTACAACTCCGAAGGCAGCATACCCACCAAGCCCAAAACCTCTTCCATTCTAGCTTCCACTTCTGCCTGATTCCAGTCGGGATACTTGTTAGAGATGGGTGCATACAGGGATTGATAAATGGTACGGGCAGGGTTCAGCGCCGCATAGCTGTCCTGTTGCACAAACTGAACGCTGTTTTCGAATTCCGCCAGACGCGCTTTATTTTCCGCCGCCAGTTTCTTTCTTTGCGCCTTTTGTTCCGGCGTTTCCCGTCGCCGCAGTCCGTCTGTCAGGCCCTGCAACGTGGTGCGGTAAACATTCTTCCCGTTGAAGAGAAGTTGTCCCCGGGTAGGCTTCAAAAGACCGGTAATGATCTTACCGATGGTGGTCTTGCCACAGCCGCTTTCGCCTACCAAAACCACGATTTCCCCTGCTTCAATGTTCAGATTGATATTGCGCAGGACATGGATCTTCTTGTCCGGCTCCAGAAACTTGCCTTTCTTTTCAAAGGACATGGAAATATCCCGCAATTCTAGCAAACTCATGTCCGGTCCTCCTTTTCGTCAAACAGATGGCACAAGACCCGTTCTCCGGAGGCGGTGATGTGCATTTCGGGTCGTTTTTCCCCACAAATGGCCATACAATCCCGGCAGCGGGGATGATAAGCGCAGCCCGAAGGCATATCTAGCAGATTGGGTGGAGAACCTTCGATGGGGCGCAGTTCCTCCAGCGGTTTGATCAAGGAAGGGGTTGCATTGATCAGGCCCCGAGTATAAGGGTGATAGTTGCAAGAGAAAACCTCAAACACGGTTCCATACTCCACGATCTTGCCGCCGTACATCACGCCAACATAGTCAGCATATCGGGCCACGATGGAAATATCATGGGTCAGAAGCAGCATGGAGATCCCCAATTCTTTGTTGATACGCTTCAAAAGTTCAAAAATATAGTTCTGTGTGATCACATCTAGCGCCGTGGTGGGTTCATCCAGCAAGATCAGCTCAGGCTCCAGCAGTAGGGCAAAGGCGATCATCACCCGTTGCTTCATACCACCAGACAGCTCATGGGGGTAGGCCTCCAGCACCCGATCTGCATCCAAATTCACAAACTCCAGATAATGCCGACTAATCGCCAGCGCTTCCTCGCGAGATTTAACTGCGTTATGCACGATCAGCGTTTCCTGAAACTGTTCAAAGATGCTCATCACCGGATTCAGTGCGCTCTGTGCGCCCTGAAACACCATGGATATATTCTTCCAACGAAAACGCTCCAGCTCCTTTTGTGGGAGGGCTGCCACATCCACCACGCCGTCTTTTCCATAGAACATAACTTTGCCGGAAGTAATGACACCGGGTTCGGCCAGGCAGTTGAACAAGGATGTTGCCAGTGTGGTCTTGCCGCTGCCGCTTTCGCCTACCAAGGCCGTGATCTTCCCTCTAGGAATGACGAAATCCACCTCGTCCACCGCGCGGATGTCAAATTTTTTCATCCGATAGTCGATGCAGATGCGCTCGACTTCTATGATGTTTTCTTGTTTCATAGCGCACCTCAATTCTTCCGCAGTCGGGGATTCAGCGTTTCATCCAGACCGTTTGCCAGATTCACCAGTCCCATTTGGAACAAGGCAATGGCAAAAATTGGCGCTAGGCAGAAGGTCAGCGCAGAGTTGATGAGCAATGCGCCACTGTTCATGATGTCATAAAGCATGGCACCCCAGTTGGACGGTTCCATTTCCGCAACACCAAGGAACATGATGCCTACGCTGCTTGTGATGGCAGAACGCATGATCTGGATCATGTTCACCAGAATATAGCTGGTAACATTCGGGATCAGCTCGTTGAGAATGATGTGGGATTTTTTCATCTTCATCACACGACAAATCTGGATAAAATCCCGTTCTTTTAGGGAAATGATCTGGGCGCGGATCGCTCGAGCCAACCCTGGCCAGCTCCAGATACTCAGAATGACCGCAAAGGTCACATTGTCCCGAATGGTGATCAGTGAAGCCATCAGCATCAACACCGGGAAACTGGGAATGGTCATGAACATATTGGTCATCATCTGCAGGACTTTGTCCACAACACCGCCCAACAATGCCGATACCATACCGATCATCACACCCAGAATCACCGTAAACAGACCGGTCAGAAGCGAGATCACAAAGATATTCTTCGTGCCGTCGATCAGCATCGCCAGTACATCTCTTCCCTGAGAATCACAGCCTAGCAGGAAGCCATTGCCCGGCGCAGCAAACTTATAGAGCGGATTACCTAGCGCATCATAAGGCACCAGCAGTGGGCCAACTAGTGCAACAAACAGAAAGAACATCAAAATAATCGTACCAGAGGCCGCTTTGGGGTTGCTAAACAGAGTCTTGATGATGTTACATACGCCATTGAAAATCTTCTGCCACAATACCCGGGAACGCTTTGAGGAGGAAGTATTTCTCGTCTTTGTCGTCATTACATACTCCTCCTAATCCGCGGATCGATTACAGAATAGAGCATATCCGTAATCAGATTCGCTAAAATCGTGATGCCACTGGTGAAAAACAGGATGCCGACGATCATGAAATATTCTCTGGCATTGATATAGCCAGACAGTAATTGACCAATGCCGGGATAATTGAAGATGTTCTCGATCAATGCTGAGCCGCCAAAGGTCGCTGCAAAGGAAATTGCCAGAGAAGTAACCAGCGGCAGCATGGCATTCTTTCTCAAATACTTACGGATAATGATGTTATCCGGGATGCCACGCGCCTTCGCAGCGTATATATAGTCATCACCCATGACGCTGATGCAGCTTCCTTTGACGGACAACGCCCAACCGGAAGCACTGATGAACACATAAGCAACGATGGGCAAACAGGCATGATACAACACGTCCAAGATAAAGGGCAGATTAAAGCCCGGAGTAGATACCGACGGGTCATAAGCCTGACCGGTCGGAAACCAGCGCAGTCGGGTTGCAAAAATAATAAGCAGCAGCAAACCAAAGATAAAATCCGGAAATGCGCCGGAAAGGACGATATAGCCGGTCCGCAGCCCATTTTTGAGCTTACTCTTCTGATAAGCCAATTTGGAGCCCATCAGCATACCGATGGTAAAGCTGATCACCAAGCTCACCGCCGACAGGAAGAGTGTCCACGGCAGGAAATTGGCAATAACATCGTTGACACGCAAATTGGGATCATGGAGAGATTGGCCCAAATTACCCTGCAGCAGCTTCATAAAATAGTTACCAAACTGGACAAATACGGATTCTTCCGGATCATAGCCCAAAATGGTAATTGCCAATTCTCGCGCTTCCTCAAAGGAAATATTGCGTTGAGTCGCCAATGTCCGGGCATACAGATCCACAGAACTGCCCGGGATCAGCCGAAGCAGGAAAAACAGCAGAAAAATGGTCATGATCAGGGTGATCAGTGCCACGCCCAAGCTGCGCCATAAATAGCGGTACTTATAGAAAAAGCCGCCGATGGCTCTGCCGCAGATGCGGAAAAATTCTCTCATCTTGCTCATAAACATACCTCATTGAACAAACGTCGGTGCGCAAAGCGTTACCGTTTTGCGCAACCAAACATTATCGCGCGTAGATGATGCCCTCAACGATGGACACCGCTTGGCAGAAACCATTGTGGATGCTGACATACTCTGCATACTCGTCGTCAGTCGGTTGCGGAATGAAGGTAATATTACGATCCACCGTAAATAGTTCCTCGCTGGGAAGACCGCCAATGCGATCCAGATTGAACAAACATCCGGTCACATTTTCGTAGAACATCACACCGTAATTATACTTTGACATGCCTAGCACCACAGAGTTGGCATACTGCTTCAGCGTTGCATCGTCACAGCAGTAAATCCTGTTATACAGATCCCAGACACGAACCTTACCCAAGGACTGAGAGGGATCATTCATATCCAGCAGATCCACTTCCACAGCCCAACGGCCGTCTTCTGCAGTGGGCAAGTGCATCACACCGCACTGAATCATCTCGAAGAAGTGCTTCATACTACCGCCGGGATGGGTGCCATAGGTATTCAGTTCGCTGAAGTATACCACAAAGTCATAAATACTATTGGATGCACAAGCTGTGGAGAACCAAGTAGTCATATCATTGCCGCTCTTAAGAATGCAGTCAATTCCGAAATTCTCCAGTTGTGCCTTGACCTGTTGGGAAACCATGGACCAAGTATTGTCGTTGATATAACCCAGTGTCAGCGTCACCAGCTCGCCATTGGCATCGTACCACTTGCCATCCTTTTTGGTCCAGCCTGCCTGCTGCAGATATTCTTCTGCCTTGGCGGTGTCATAGGAATATTCCGCAATGGAATTATAAACCTCCGCATCCAGATACTGTCTGGCTTCCACGGGAGACATCACCATCAGGGGTTTCCAAGATGTGACGGCATAGGGGTTGACGGTATTCTTGATCTGCTCTCTGTCAAAGATGTACTGGAATGCCAAGCGCACATTGTCATCTGCCCAGATTTCTTTTTCCAGATTGTAGTAAACACCAATACTGCCCTGATCATAGGTCTTATAGTGAACAATGCTACCATTGTTGGACAAAATAGAATTCAGCAGTGCCGGTTGCGGACAGCCATCCATGAAGTCCAACAGGCCATTCTGCATATCCGAGAAAGCCATGTTGCTGTTGGAATATTGGGTCACAACGATGGAATCAAAACCTACCTGATCGGCGTAGTAATAGTCCTCATTCTTGACCAGCACCATCTGGTTTTCGGAAACGGACTGTACTTTGAAGGGGCCGGTTCCCATGTAGTAATAGCCCTCATATTCACCGTCGGGTTGCACCACAGTGGCACGGAACTGCTGGTAGATAGAGCCCAATGCGCCCACGATATTGGATGCGTGACGCCCCAGACGTTCTTCACCGTTTCCTTCCGTCTGTTGGGTCACCTTTTCGTTAGGAACGCCATCGATACCGTTGTAGATCAGATCCAACGACGCATCCACAAAGGCCTTAAACTTGGAATACTGAATGCTACAGTTCTTGGTATCCTGCGCCAAAAGAACATTCTTCGCATAGTCAGTGGGTTCTTTCCAACTCTTCCACACGATCTTAATGCGCATATCGTCGGAAAGATCGCCGTTGTTGTTATCATCCAGAACATACATATCGGACACATATGTAGTCAAGGTGGAATACACTAGTGCATAGTAGCTCATGATATCCATAGCCACCACCTTGCCACCGTCGTGCCACTTGGCGTCATCCCGAATGACGATGACGCTTTCACCGTCCAGAACATCGTCGTTGGGGTCATCATCGGCGTGGACAAAAGCCTCGGCAATCAGATAAGTAAAATGATCGGTGTTGCGGGTGTACTGCATACAACCTTCCAAGCAGTACGTACCGATCGGGCCCATATCAGGGCCGGAATGGAAATGGGTACCAACACCGGTCTTGGTCCAACTGCCAGCAATGCGGAAGGATTTTTCCGTATTGGTTCCGGCTGCAGAATAATCCTTGGAATAGCCCTGCTCGGTCGTAGTGCCACAGCCCGCAAATACGGACACCACCATCAACAAGACCAACAGGATGCAACATATCTTTTTCATATTTCTGTTCGTTCCTTTCCGCCGGATGGTCTGGGATCATTCCCCTGCCACCGCAAATTCTTCAGGGTTGTTGGCGTTGCTAACGAAGCCCATGCTGCAAATCAGCATCTGATCGTTCTTACCTTCGATCAAGTGACCGAATCCGTCATCTTCATACATAGCATCACATTCGATAAAGATGATCACATCCCGATCTCTCCACTGTTCGGGAATGGTGAAGAAGAAAATATCCTCACCGATATTGTAATCCGGTACACCGGGGATGATGATCCAGCCGGTGGTGGGATCAAATGCGCCGTTTTCGTAAGTCGCCTTATCCTCTACACTTCTGTCTTCCATCACGGTGAAACCGGGAACCGTCTGTCCGTTGGCATCCAAGAAGATCTGCTGTGTCAGGTCATTCTTGTCTACCAACCGAATGCGGAACTTCGCTTTGCCGGAGACGTTCTGATTGGACTGCGTCCGCAACTGCGCACGGAATGTGGTAGCGGCTGCAGGCACATGAACGGTGTTGAAAATATAGCAGTTGGTCTGTTCGTTATCCAGAGGCCAATCCCATGGGGTATATACCGTACAGTAGCCGCCATCTTCGATATAGGCGTTGTTGCCCTGATTGGGATTCATCTTGGAGCTCCACTCTGTTCCATCCAAGCCATGATAGAACAGGGTCAGGTTGCCTACAGGTTCCTGCACGCTGTAGAACAGGGAATCGTTCTTCGGAGTGGGATTGAGGTTAAAGTCCCACCAACCGGTGTAATCCACCTCAGTTTGCAGTTCATCGGCAGTCAAATTCAGTCCATCGATGATGTAACCTGCGGCAGGATTGATTTTAACCAGAATGCTCTTAGTAATCTCGGTACCCTGAATGGACACCGTCAGCACCGCTTCGCCGACGCCATTGATCTGCAGATATGCCTGACCGGCGGCCTCAACTGCTTCACCGGTTGCATTGACGGCAACGATATCGCAGACCTCCGGATTAGAGCTACTAAAGACACAGTCGCCAACCGAGCCCACCGGACGAGTCTCCGCCACGAAGAACAGGTGCTGGAATTGGCTATCATCCAAATTAAATTCATAAACATAGCTAGTCGGCTTCTGTGCACCGTTGGAGGACAGGCGCACTGCGATACCGGTCGCCTGATTACGGGTAAAGGTTATGGTCGCAGAATCCTTCACCTCGGCATTGTCAGCAGAGGTCGCGGTGACGGTATAGGTCGCATCGATGTCCACATTTGGGCTGGCAATGACAATACCCTGCGCATTGACCGTCACCAGCGAATCCGCAGGTTCGATGGACCACAGGACCGTCTTGTTTCCGGCATTTTCCGGTCCTACACTCACAAAACCAGACAGGTCCAGCATACCGGGGTCATTGGTCGGCACAGTAACACAGTAGCTTTCCTCGCTGAAGGTCAAAGAGGTCACATGAATCGTGGGATTTACGGTGACGGTGATCGCATCCGATACTTCACCGGCCGTTGCAGTCACTGTCGCAGTGCCCTCGCCCACGATATGTAGCAAACCTTCTTCGGAAACGGTCACGACCTTGTCATCACTACTGGTCCAGACCACCGTCTTGTCGGTTGCGTTACTGGGGCGAACCGTGGCCGACAGAGGGATGTCTCTGCCTTCTGTGGATAGTGTCAGTGCGCCATTATTGACGCCGGTGCCGCTGATGGACACGCCCGTCACCTTCACGGTATTCGCATCGGGGTCTTCCGTGGGGCCACAAGCCGTCAACACCATCGTCAGCAGAAGCATATAGGCCACGATCCGAACGAAATGTCGATTTTTCATTTTCATATAGACCTCCTTTGATATTCAATAAACGATTGGTATCTCTCACTGTTACACATCTTCTGTAAGGTTGGAAGATGACGAGGCGTTCCCCTCGCTTTCTCCATAGGAAACCCCTGCGTCGCTGCCCCCGCAGGGGCAGCGAACAGGAATCATATAAAAGAAGATTATGCAGCCAGGAACATGACTCTCTTGATGATGACGCACTCGGGCATCACTTCGCCGGCGGGAACGCCCTCGGCAGCCTCGGTGTATTCATCACCCAGAATCAAGCCCAAACCGACGGACTCAATGACAATGACCACGTCTTCCTTGCCGGCAAGGTCAGCCATATCATAGATGATCATGCAGTTATCGAGAACATCGGGGATGCTCCAGATACCGTTGGCAAATTCCACAGTACCCTTTTCTTCGTTGAACTTGGTGGTCTGATTGCCAATAAAGGTGTCCGCAACGGGGGTAAATACGTGCTTGACGTATTCGCCGTTTTCGTTCTTATACAGAGCCACGGCACGGATAGCGCCGGAGCCGGACCAATCGTAGTTGGTATTAGAAACGCCCCAAATGCGGAACTGGGTCATATCCGCCGGAATATCCAACTTGTTGTACATATAGGCGATGTTGCCCTCGCCCTTGGTCCACAGTTGCACGCCCCAACCGGCATTGTCGGTCAAAACAGCACCTTCTGCGCCCTGCAGGCCCAGACGCCAAATAACCTGTTCTGCGGAAGCAGTACCGGCAAAGTCAGCCTTCGTAGCATTGTGTTCCAAGGTGGCATTGCCTTCCCAACCGAAGTTCCAATCCACTTCCATGTGCTTCTGGAACACATCGGCAGTGACCTTGGGCAGGCTATCCAGATAGACGTCGGTCATGCCCAAGTAAACTTCCTGACCCTCAGATCCGGTAGGTTGGGATTCCGTGGGTGTGGGATCCGTGGGCGCAGGATCGGACTGTGAGGGTTCGGGATCCGTTGCAGCGGGATCGGACTGTGAGGGCTGGGGATCATTGCTGGGGTTAGGCTCCGCAGGATCACAGGCTGCCAGAGAAAGCAGCATGATCAGCGCAAGGAGCATTGCAATAATTTTACGGGTCATTTTTCTTTCCTCCTAATATTGATTGTACATTTTATTGTTCCAACTGACGACAGATCCAGTCGGCAGCAATATGCATCGCTTCGTTCAGACTAGGACTGGCCACTTGGCCACGGATGGGCGATGTCAACACATGGTTGCCCCATTCACTAACCAAAATCTCATAAGGCGCCCCTAATTCCTTGGCTTTTTCCATACAGATTTGTGCATTGCTAAATGGCACCACATCATCCATATCGCCATGGATCAGCAAAGTCGGCGCATTATCCGCTCGGATATGGGTATAGGGGCTGAGCAACTCCGCCAATTCCGGATCATACACACCGTTGACGTTGGCGATATAGCTCCAATAGGTTCCGGGAATCGTAGTCACCGCCGCCAAAGGTGCGCAAGCAAACACACCATAGGTTTCATCAAACCCATTCCCCGGGAACAGATCCTGCGGTGCATGGGCCACCATCATTGCCAAATGTGCGCCGGCAGAATGGCCGGATGTGGCAATTTTCTGCGGATCGATACCCAGCACATCAGCATAATGCACGATATAGCGCAGTGCATCCATCAGATCCGTTACCTGTTCCTTCGCTGTCAGATGGTTACTGTCCGTGATCACCCGGTAATCCGCAGCTACCACCGCAAAACCTTCTGCACGAAGATCAGACACCAGTGCCTGCATCATACTCAAAATAGCGGACCGGCTCTGTTCCTTCCAACCACCGCCGCAAATCAGCAGCAGCACCGGAGCTTTTGCATATTTGTAGGTCGTCGGCGGCAAGAAGTTTAAGTACAGGCCTTCTTTGTCCACCACTTTGAAGAGCAATTCCTGCTCCTGATTGTTGATCGGAACCGACGGTTCTGTACCTTCCTCCACCGGCACGGTACTTGCCACTACCATCACCCGCTTAATAATGACCAAGTCACTCATCACGGCACCGATGGGTGTACCTTCCGCCGCTTCAGAATACTCATCGCCCAGAACATTGCCGATCCCTACTGCTTCGATCAGGATGATCACATCCTGATCGGTCGGCAAATTCGAGATGTCGTAGGAAATCATGCAGCCGTCCACAGTATCAGGCATATTCCACTTGGCGTTTTTGAATCGGATCGTACCATCTTCATGATACGTTGTGGTTTTTGCGCCGGTAAAGGAGCTGGACAATGGTTTCAGAATTTGTGTGACATACTCGCCACCATTTTCCCGGAAAATGGCCAAGGTGCGAAAGGCGCCTTCGCCGGAGGTGGAATAATCGGTATTCCCCACTGCCCAGACACGAAATTCCGTCGTACTGGCCGGAATGCGTACCTTATTGTACATATAGGCCACATTTTCCTTACCGATGGTGCGCAGAGCCACACCCCAACCGAAATTTTCAACAGTGGCAGCCCCCTCTTCCCCCTTAGTACCCACGTGCCAAAGGGTTTGTTCTGCTGCCGTGCCTGTAAAGTCCACCTTTGCGGCTACAGCTTCCGAGGAAACCACGCTGTCCCATCCAAAATTCCACGTAGAATCCATTGCATGACGAAAGCCGTTATAGATTACGCAGGGTATTGCGTCAAGTTGGGAAGCAGTCATACCGTTGTATACCTCTGTTTCTGCAACAGGCATTGATTCTGACGGCTGCGTCAATTCCTCCAAAACAGACGGATCCGTCGGCATTGGAGAATCCGCATCGCAGCCCCCGAGGATCACCGGCAGCAGCATTGCCGCTACCAGGATCAAACTCAGTATTCTATGTGTTTTCATCGTATGATTTCTTACAGGAACATGACTCTCTTGATGATGACGCACTCGGGCATCACTTCGCCTTCCGGCACACCGCCGGCAGTCTGTGTATCGGCAGTACCGAGAACCGTACCCACACCGATGGCTTCCACAAAGATCACAACGTCAGTCTTGCCTCTGAGGTTGCCCATGTCATAGATGATCATGCCGTCACCGTTATTGATGTCGGGAATCGTCCAACCCTGTGCATTGCTGTAGCGGAAGGTGCCATCTTCCTCATGGTATGCGGTCGCGCCACCTACAAAGAGGCCGGACAGAGGCACCATGACCTGCTTGACATAATTGCCGCTTTCATCCTTGTACCATGCAACTGCACGGATGGCACCGGATCCGGAGAACTGCACATCGCTCAGGCCACCGGCCCAGATGCGGAATTCATTGACCGTCTCAGGAACGTCCAGCTTGCTGTACATGTAGGCAATGTTACCCGTACCACGGGTCCACATCATCACGCCCCAACCGGCGTTGTCGTGAAGCACTGTACCTTCTTCGCCCACTTTACCCAGCTTCCAGATCTTGCTGTCGGCAGTTGCAGTGCCTGCAAAGTCCACCTTATCGGCTACAGAACTGCTGCTATCCCATCCAAAATTCCACACCACGTTCATGTAATTGTCAAACTCATCCGCACGAATGGTGGGCAGTGCATCCAACTCGGAAGCGGTCATGCCATTGTAGATCACAGGATCGGCAGGTTCTTCCTGAGAAACCTTGCCCTTCAGGGTCAGCTTCACGCCATTGACCTTGACATCGGTGCTCACGGAAACATTTTCGCTCAGTGTGGCAGCATGGGCAGGTGCGACACCGCCGATCACAAGACCACCCACCAACACGCAGCACAGCAACATGGAAATGCCGGTGGTGCGTAGCTTCTTGTTAGTCACCAACAGCGCAACAAGCGCCACGGCAGTCAGAACCATAACGCCGGCGACAAGATGGGTGCGCATATCGCCAGTTTCAGGGATGGAGCCGGAATAAGTCACAACGATGCTGACGCTTTCACCGGCAGCCAGAGCTTCCACGGTCTTGCTCGCTTCACCGCTGCCTTCGAAGCCCTTCGGAGCAACGTGCTCCAGCTTCAGGCCCTTGAAAACATCCGTGGTGGTGTTCTTCACGGTCAGGGTAGCAACGATGTCCTCACCGGCTGCATACTCTGCCTTGTCGGCGGTCAGGGTGACCTCCAAGCCGTCCTGCGTGGCAGTCTGCGCCATGACAGGCAGCGCAAACAGACAAACGCACAGAATCACGCTCAAGATCATGACCAGTGTTCTACGATTGTTTTTCATAATGTCTCCTCCTTATGATTGTTTGGGGTATTGTGTTATTTGCAATCGGTTCGATCCGATTTGCTTACTGGGTCAAAAATTCAAGATAAACCTGCTTCATGTAGTCAGCATCAATGCGAAAAACAGGGAAAAATGCAGAATATTCAGCATTATCATGTATATTCCCCCATTGTCTTATGTTAACGATAACATAATAACACGCATTATTTACGTTGTCAATAAGAAATTCGGATTGTCCTTCATTTTTGTAGCAATGCACAATTTTCACCTTCCGTTTTTGACACTACCGCAGTACTGCTGCTTGCCCGAGCAGAAAGTCTTTCAATTAAAAAACGACGCAAGATGCAAATGCAGTCTTCGCCGTTTCTAATCAAATTTCCATAGTTTGATAAGATCGCAATCCTTCTGCACACAAACGGAAGGTACGCACTTGACAAGGGCCAAAATCCAGTGCTTGCGTCCACTGTAAATGTGGGATCGTACAGCGGCACTGTACTTCTCCGGCGAATTGTTATACAGCCGAAGCACATAACCGCCTTGATGACTCTGCTTTAGCGCTGTCAGCACCACCCGATCCCCCTCCAAGCAGGGCAAACTCCGATGCTGCGGCAACAAAGGAGGCTTTCTACCTCTGTGAGCACCGAACCATCCTCAATGATCCGCACCGGCAGAGTATCCTGTTGCACCCGATCCATCGTGATATGCTCCCCATAAGAGAGTGAATAATGAAACTGCCTTTTATGGGGGGTAGCATATCACTGCTCCAGCAATACCCGATTCTTTTCCCGTACCGGACCGCCGTTGATAAATTTGGAAACCGTTGCCACAGATAGTCCGCTGATGCGGGCAATGTCTTTAATGGTAGCAGCCATAGAATTTCTCACACTTTCACAAGCTAACTGTTTCTATTTTCACAGAATCGCACAAAGGCGCAAATGTCAATCCCATTTTCCCATTCATTATGTTATCTTTATCCAAGTTGCAGAAAAAAGAAGGGCCGTTATTACCAACAGCCCTTAATTTCCCCATGGATCGCCGTCATTGAGTCGGCACGCACCCTTCTGCCAGATATGCCTCAGCCATCGTCGCAGCCATGGCACCGTCGGCCACTGCCGTTACCACCTGGCGCAGCAGCTTGGTGCGCACATCCCCCACGGCATACACGCCGGGCAGATTGGTTTCCGTGGTTTCCCCGGCGACGATATATCCGCTTTCATCCAACGCAAGTTGTCCTGTCACCAACCCAGTTGCCGGATTTCTGCCAACGCTGATAAACACGCCATCGCAGGCCAACTGCGTCTGTTCGCCGCTGTGCAGATCCTTCAGTACTACACCGGTGACTTTCCCAGCCTGTTCCAATGCCACCACCTGACTATTCCATCGGAATTCCACGTTTTCTGCCTGCAGGAGTGGCTGATGATATACTTTTGTGGCCCGTAAAGTATCCCGGCGATGCACCAAGATCACCTTTTCCGCCACACGGCTGAGTAGTAGCGCATCTGCCGCTGCGGAGTTACCGCCGCCAACTACCACCACAGTCTTGCCACGGAAAAACATCCCGTCGCAGGCCGCACAGTACGCAACGCCTCTGCCCACCAGTTGTCGCTCTCCGGGCAGTCCCAATTCTCTGGGGCCTGCCCCGGTGGCTAGAACCACAGTCTTGCCATAAAAGACACCTTCGCTGGAGTACACCGTCTTCCTTTGGCCATCCAGATCCACCCGAGATACTTCTGCATAGGCCGTGTGGGCACCGAAGCGCTCCGCTTGCTGCTGCATCTGCTCTGCCAGAACAAAGCCATCGATGCCTTCCGGGAAACCCGGATAGTTATCAATTTGATGGGATAGTGCCATCTGCCCACCTGCGGACAGCTTTTCCAGCACCAGCACCTGCAGCCCCGCCCGCGCCCCATACAAAGCAGCGGTGTAGCCGCCGGGACCACCACCGATAACGATCATATCATAATTGCGCTTCGGTTCCATATTGTTTCCCCCTTAATGCTCCGTTGCCGCCCGGATAAATTCTTCAATAGCAGTCTTGGATGCAGGTGCTACGATGGAGTCCTTCGCCTGCCCCGCCTGATACAGTACCAGCGTCGGAATGACCTCAATGCGCTCTTGCTGTGCAAGGATCGGTTCCTCGTCGATATTGATCTTCACGATCTCCACCGTTTCACCCATCTCCTGTGCAATGCGGTCATATGCCGGGCCAATGCGACGGCAGTAGCCGCACCAAGGCGCCCAAAAGTCTACCAAAACAGGCTTCGTCCCTGCCAAAAGCTCCTGAAATTGATTCGAGTTGATATTTCTTGCTGCCATAGTGGTCAGCTCCTTTCTTTGGTTTGTTTGATCACAGTATACCCCAAAAAATAGACTCTTTCTGTGATAAAATCACCAAAGGACGAACTATTGACACTTTGGCGTAATTTCGATATGATATACCGAGAACAGCAAGGAGGAGCGGCTATGGATTTTGCGAGTCATTTTCCTGTCTGGGGACAACTCAGTCCGGCCCAGCAGGAGCTATTGGGTAAAACGGTAGTCCCCCGTCAAGTTTCCAGAGGTGCGGTGCTGCATCAGGGTGGGTTGGACTGCACAGGTCTATTGGTTGTCAAAAGTGGGCAACTGCGGGCCTATATTCTCTCCGATGAAGGACGGGAAATCACCATTTATCGGCTGTTTGATATGGACATTTGCATCCTTTCCGCCCCCTGCATCCTACGTTCCATCCAATTCGACATTACCATTGCCGCCGAAAAGGACACCGAGCTTTGGATCGTTCCGCCTCATATTTACAAGCAACTTATGGATCAGTCCGCTGCATTAGCCAACTATACCAACGAGATCATGGCGACCCGGTTTTCCGAGGTAATGTGGCTTGTGGAACAGATCATGTGGAAAAGCATGGACAAACGAGTGGCCGCTTTTCTATTGGAGGAATCTTCCATCGAAGCCACTCCGCAACTGCAAATCACCCATGAAATCATTGCCAACCATCTGGGCAGCCACCGAGAAGTCATTACTCGGATGCTACGCTATTTTCAAAGCGAAGGCATAGTCAAATTGACCCGTGGCATGATTGAAATTCTGGATCGCGACAAGTTGATGCAACTGCTGGATACATGAGGAAAGGCTGCCCAATATAGGGTCAGCCTTTCTTTTATGGTCACTTAGATCTCGTGACTATGGTCATGATCCTCCGGTCCTTCATGGAGATGCTCGTGTACTTTTTCATCCTGCCCCAGTACATGGGTGTGACCATGGCTGTGGGTGTGTCGATGTTCATGGGTATGCACAAGAGCGCCGTGACTATGGGTATGCGTGTGAACATGGGTATGCACATGACTGTGCTGCAAAGCGATGGTGTCCTTTACCAGTAATATGGTCGCTACCGCCATGATCACAAATCCAATATAGAATGTTGGACCGGGACACTCTCCCAATAATACAATGCCAAAAAACACACCAACAAACGGTGCTATGGCATAATAGGCGCTGGTTTTTGCAGCCCCTAGGTCTTTTTGGGCTTGAATATAGAAGTTAATGCTCAGGCCATAGGATACAAACCCCAACATTGCAACGAGCCCCAATTCTGTTAGGTTTGGGAAATCTTCGCCGATCATCAGCGCCACGAGCAAACTGCCCAACCCCGAGAAAACACCTTTGATGGTCGTGATCTGAAGCGACGATCGATCGCTGAGCATCCGCGTACAGTTATTCTCCAATCCCCAACAACAAGCAGCGCCCAAGACGAACACCGATCCTGCATTGAACCGAAGGCTGCCTTCCCCCTCAAAACTCAGGACAATGCCCGCCACAGTCACCAGCAAAATTGCGATGCGCAAACTTCCAGATAGTGTTTCTTTAAAAACCAGCAGAGCAATGACGGAGGTGGCTACGATTTCAAAATTATTCAACAGCGAAGCGTTGGCTGCATCAGTTTGTTTCAAGCCAACCATGAGTAAAACCGGCGCAGCGATATCCAACAAGATCATGCCGAGGATATACGGCCACTCCCGTTTGGTCAAAGGCACTACCCGTTTCCTTTCTCCGGTCAGTACACCAAAGACAAACAGGCCCACACCTGCACCCAGATACAAAAATGCAGCTAACATCGTCGGCTGCACTTCTTGCAACAGCCACTTGCTCACCGGAATATTGACGGCATACAGCACCGCTGCCAGAATCGCAAAGCAAACCGCCCGATTCTTCGTGTTCATAGACCGCGCTCCTTTCACCGATAGGATCGTGCAGAAAATATCCCCCCGGGGGGGATGTTTTTTATCATAACACAGGTTCGAGGATTTGTCACCCATTTTCCCCATAAATTGCATCAGGCAAAAAATTTCCTCTTTACAGAACCCGCACTTTCCCGTATGATAATGAAAGATCATTATGGAGGTAATCATTATGAAAAAGTTGTCCTTTTTCCTTGTATTTGCACTACTGATTGCCATGTTGGCCGGCTGTACCGGCACTACAGTGGTGTACTACGGAAATTGCACATGCCCCACCGGCAGCCACAACGCTACACCCAACACCACCCCCACCTTGACGGAGGGTTCTCTGAAAACCGGTCTTGCCATCCTCACCGATATCAGTGGCAGCGAAAGTGGCAAGCAGGCCGATTACGATATCACACTAGCCGCTGTTTTGGTTGACGATCAAGGCGTGATCCAACAGTGTATCATCGACAGCATTGGCACCAAGGTGGCCTTTGACACCACCGGCACAATCACCACCGACCTTTCTTCCGAGATCCTGACCAAAACAGAACTAGGGGATGACTACGGTATGAAGGCATCCACCGGATCGAAATATGAATGGTACGAGCAGGCCGCAGCTTTGGCAGAGTATGCCGTCGGCAAAACCATTGACCAACTGAAAAACGGCGCCATTGATGAAACCGGCAAAGCGCCTGCTGGATCCGATTTGGCATCTACTGCTACCATCTACTTGGGCGGTTATGTATCCGCCATTGAGGCCGCGGTGGCGAATGCCCAGCATCTGGGTGCGCAGAGTGGTGATACTCTGAAACTGGCCTCCATCAACAGCATCGCCAGTAGCGTCAATGCTACCGCCGACAAAAACGGCACTGCACAGCTTGACTGCAATGTGGTGGCACTGACGGTTCACGACGGGATCATCACCAGTTGCTACATTGACGCTCTTCAGGCAAAAGTGAACTTTGATACCGCCGGTACCATTACCACCGACCTGACCGCCGCAGTCCAGACCAAGAATCAATTGGGTGATGCCTATGGCATGGTCGCATGGGGCGGCGCCATCGCCGAGTGGAATGCGCAGGCTGCTTCCTTCGCCGCCTATATCACCGGTAAGACTGCCGAAGAAGTTGCCGGTATTGCCGTCAGCGAGGGAAAACCCGCCGATGCGGATCTGAGCAGCTCCGTCACCATCGCCATCGGCGGTTTCCAAGCACTCATCGCAAAGGCAATGCAGGAATGAAAAGAACAATTTGTTTATTGTGCGTCTTGACGCTTCTTCTGTCCGGCTGTTCTTCTCTGACGCTGACCCCTGAAAAGAAACAGTATACTGCCACTTTTTTGACTCTGTTCGACACCGTCACCACAATTACCGGTCGTGACGACAGCAAAGATGCCTTCTCTGCCAAAGCCCAGAGTATCCATGATGCCTTGCTGGAATATCATCAACTTTTTGACATCTACCATACCTACGATGAATTAAACAACCTCAAAACCATCAACGACAACGCCGGCATCGGCCCGGTCATGGTGGATACACGCATCATTACCCTGCTGCAAGATTGTAAGCGTTATGCCGCAATCACCGGTGGTAAGGTCAACGCCGCAATGGGCAGTGTGCTGCAGCTTTGGCATGAGGCACGAAGTGACGGCATCAACGATCCGATCAACGCCTATCTTCCCGACGAGGCCGCTTTGCGTACTGCCGCCGAGCATATGGATTTTGATCAGGTCATCATCGACGAGACAGCTTCCACCGTTTATATCGCCGACCCATCACTTCGGTTGGATGTAGGTGCCATTGCCAAAGGCTGGTCGGTTCAGAAAGTTGCCGAAACTGCCCCTACGGGGCTGCTCATTAGTGTCGGTGGCAATGTCTGTGCCACCGGTCCCAAAGATGAAAACGGCACAGCATGGGTGGTGGGGATCCAAAATCCGAACGGCAGTGAAGAATATCTGCATACACTCTATGTTACCGGCGGCAGTGTGGTCACCAGCGGTGATTATCAGCGCACCTATATGGTCGACGGCGTGATGTATCACCACATTATTGACCCGGACACCCAATATCCCAGTACCTACTGGCGCAGCGTCACTATCCTTTGTGCCGATTCAGGACTAGCCGATGCACTGTCCACTGCCTTGTTCCTACTCCCCCGGTCCGATGGAGAAGCGCTCCTGCGCCAATGCGACGCAGAAGCCATGTGGGTCGATCAAGACGGTAACATTTTCTATAGTTCCGGATTTGAAGACTATATCAGAACTTGAGGTGAATCTATGAAACACCCCTTTTTTGGAGGGATCCACCCTCAATATAACAAAGAAATGTCCACTACCAGTTTGGATTTTCATACCATTGCTCCCCAACAGGTGGTGATCCCTCTGCAACAGCACATCGGTGCACCCTGTGTACCTCTGGTCTGTGTAGGCGATCATGTCCTATGGGGACAGAAGATCGGCGACGGCGAAGGACTTTGCGTACCGGTCCATGCATCCGTCTCCGGCACGGTAACCGCCATTGAAATGCGTCCACACCCCACATTGGGCAGCGCTCCTGCAGTGGTAATTGAGAATGATTTCCAAAACACCGCCGTCACCAATCCCATTCCGACGTCGGATGATGAAATCCTCCATGCCATCCGGGAAGCCGGCATCGTGGGCATGGGCGGTGCCGCCTTCCCCGGTAATGTCAAAGCCCTGACCGCCATGGGCAAGGTCGACACCCTGATCGCCAACGCCTGTGAATGCGAGCCCTATATTACTGCAGACGATTCCCTGCTGCGCACCGATCCAGAACACGTAATGGAAGGCATGATGATCCTTGCCGGTCTTTTGAATCCTCGAAGGGTCGTTCTTGCCGTAGAGGATAACAAGGCTGCCGCCATCGATAAACTACAGGCATTGCATGGTCAATTCCGGGATATCGAAATTGTCGTTTTGCCCACCCGATATCCCCAGGGTGCGGAAAAGCAATTGGTACAGGCGGTCACCGGACGGGAGGTTTTGCCCGGAAAACTTCCCGTGAGCGTAGGTTGTGCCGTATTCAATGTGTCCACTTTTGCTGCCATCTATCGGGCCGTACGGTTGGGCATGCCCCTGACACGACGCATTGTTACGGTTTCCGGCGAAGCCATTGGCGCGCCTCAGAATTTCATCGTTCCCATCGGCACCACATTTCATGATCTGATTGAAGTTGCCGGCGGTCTAAACGACCAAACCGAACGTGTCATCAGCGGTGGACCCATGATGGGCGTAGCTCAGGATGACCTGCAGGTACCGGTCGTAAAAGCCACCAACTCCATCCTTTGCCTGCTGAAGGATCGAAATGGCGCTGCCGAAAATCCGGTATGTCTGCGCTGTGGCAAGTGCGTCAGTGCCTGCCCCATGCTACTACAGCCCCTGTATCTATACCGATTTGTTCTCGCTCGGCAAACGAACGAACTAGAGCGGCTTCACTTGATGGACTGCATGGAGTGCGGTAGCTGTGCCTTTACCTGCCCCGGCAAATTGCCTCTGGTGGAACAATTCCGGGTCGGCAAAAAACTGTTGAAGGAGGCGCAAACGAAATGAAATTAACGGTTGCTTCTTCTCCTCATATTCGTGGCAATTTTTCCACTCGCCGGATCATGCTGGATGTGGTGATCGCACTACTGCCAGCATTGGCGGTGGGTATCTGGAATTTTGGGCTGCGGGCACTACTGGTAACACTGCTGTGCATCGGTTCTACCATTGCGACGGAGTGTCTTTACAATCTGCTCACCCGCAGCCGTAATACCATTGTAGATGGTTCCGCAATGGTCACGGGACTGCTTCTGGCCTTGACCCTGCCCCACACCGTGCCCCTTTGGCAGGTCTGCGTGGGCGGTGTCTTTGCCATTGTGGTCGCAAAAATGCTTTGCGGCGGTTTGGGACAAAATATCTTCAATCCTGCGCTTGCGGCACGTGCATTTTTGATGCTGATCTACCCCGTAGGGCTGACTCGCTACGAAGGTTTGGACGGTGTTACCTCCGCCACAGCATTGCATCACATGGTGATGCCTGCATTGCCGGAGGAAAGCCTGTTGGATATGTTCCTCGGCAACTGCCCCGGCTCCATCGGCGAAATCTCCACTCTTGCATTGCTGCTAGGGGGCGTGTATCTGCTCTGGCGCAAGGTCATCTCCCCCAGAATTCCGCTGGCCTATCTGGGCAGCGTAGCTGTGCTGAGTCTGCTGTTTTCTCGTGCCGGTACGCCACTGCAATGGACGGCCTATTCCCTGCTCAGTGGCGGCGTTATGCTCGGCGCCATCTTCATGGCCACCGACTATGCCACATCCCCTGCCACTGCACGGGGTCAACTCCTTTACGGTATTGGCTGCGGCAGTTTGACGGTATTGTTGCGCCGCTTTGGACTATTCCCCGAGGGTGTCACGTATGCCATTTTGCTAATGAATGCCTTGGTCTGGTGTATTGATCGATATACACCGCCCAGACGTTTCGGCAGCAAAAAAGGAGGTGCAGTCCAATGAAAAAAACAATTTGGACACCACTGCTGACCATTCTTGTGGCAGCTGCTCTGCTGTTGGGAGCATCCTTTGCCTTGCAAAGCATTGCCTCCGCCAATGCGCAGAAAGAACATCTGTGGATTCTGCAGACATTGCTGCCGGGCAGTAGCGATTTTGTGGTAGAACCCTATGCCGGCGAAGATGCAATCATTCGTTCCGTCCACAAGGCAGACAACGGATTTGTCATTGAGACCGTCACCTATGGTTATGCCGGAGAAATCACCATGCTCATCGGTGTTAACAAAGAAGGTAAGGTCACTGGTCTGGTGATTCGGGATATGCAAGAAACCTTCGGCTTGGGTGCTAAGGCACTCAACGACCATGCATTTCTGGCGCAATTCCTAAATACTGCCGGCGATGTTTCCATCCGTACCAACGCCGCAGATGCATTTAGCGCCGCCACCGGCACAATAACCGCCGAGGGCACCCACGAAGTGGATGGAATCACCGGCGCTACCGTGACCTCCAAGGCAATTGCCCGGTGTGTCAATGCAGCCGTGGCATATGTAACCGGTGCCGATGTCGATTCCGGCGCCACTTCTTGGGGAGGTTGATGGTATGAAAGAAAATAAGTATCTCCTCAACACCGTCCTAGCCATTGCGGTTGGCATTGCGCTGCTGGTCTGCGTGTTGGTGCGTACCTTTGCACCTGCCGCCATTCTGCCCGCGATGAATGTTCCCAACATGGTGCTACTCTGCTTGGTGGCGCTACTAATCGACCATTATCTTGCCAAGAATGCCAAGCGATGCTACGTCTGCATCCCGTTGCTTTCGGCCTTGACCTTTGGCCTGTTACCTTGGTGTGCCAGTTTCGTTACCGGCCCGGAAGCGCTGCGATTGGCGCTTGTGGGTGGCATTGTCTTCACCCTCACCACTTTCCTGTTCTCCTCCATGCAAGACCGTCTGTCCTCCGGCCCTACCGCTAAAGCCGCTCCGATCATGAGCGCTCTGGTGCTGTATTTGGCGGCACAATGCTTTGCCGGTTGGATCCTATAAACCGTAACAAAACGACTGCGATCCGCATTGGATCGCAGTCATTTTTCTTTGTTATGAACTTCAATTGCATTTGCAAGTTCTTTTACCGCCTTCTCAAAGGCCTCTGCCAGTGCATGGGCGGTATTTTTTCCTGTGGAATTGGTTTCCTCATAGTGATCTCCCGCAGCTTCTTGAACATAAGGCAGATCCTCATGGAGTACGAAATCACTGGGCGGCACAATATAGCCGATCTCGTCATTAGCAAGGCCAATCACCATTAGTTTTTCCATCCCATACCGGGCGGCGATGGCTTTCAGCCCTTCCGGGTCGCCATCCTCTTTCGTACCGCTGACCAGCTCCGGGAAAACTTCTCCCGGTATCAGCGCCAAGGCCACATCCCCCATGCGCACCACGTTCAGCTCCGTTTGCAGCCGATAGCCGCCAAACAGATTGTGGGTAACCTCATTGTTCAAAATTCCAAGGAATTTATAGTATTGGAAGAGGGTATTGTCCAGCTCGGTGGAAAACTCAACTCGAGAGAGGCTCAGTTTCGGCATCAGTTTCGTGCCTTCCGTAGCTGACAGCACCCGGTTGCTGATCCACCGCCCGGTCTGAAGCAGGTTTTCTTCCACATCCTCTTTGAATCGGGGCGTCAGAATCAGTCCGCCAATGGCTCCGGGGACATACACCACATCGTCCCCCGTCTCAGCGCTTACCGTATCGCAGACCACACCGGGATAATCCCGGGAGACCAAGGTATTTTCCGAACGCAGCGCCTCTGCGTGGGCCGCAAAGGAAATGAGCCGGATGGCATTGTGGGCAGAATCCTCCGGAACAAACCGCAATTGATACAAATTGCTGTCGTAGGTTTGGGGATTGCGGGAGTCTTCCTGCAATCCTTCCGTTTTCGTCACCGACCAGTAGAAATCGCCACGGCTTCGGTCCTCATAGGCATTTTCCGCTGCGCTTACCGCACCGGCAATCAGGATTTCCATGAAATCTTCGTTTTTTCCGTCCATGCCCATAGGACCCCACAGGCCCAAAGTATCCACACCGGCATGGGTATGGGTGGAGATGACATTGACACTGTCACAACCGTTATTTTTGCAGAAATCGGACAGCCGATCCCGAATTTCCTGCACCGTTCCGCTGCCGAGGCCCACGCAATCCACCACAATCAGCACCGTGGCGGTATTACCGTCAGAAATCCACATAGCTCTGGCCTGTTGCAAATCCCGAACGCCGGTAATTTCCCGGCCCATGTGATAACCGGCAATGTACAAAGGCTCGTCACTGTCCACAGGAAGTTCCAAATTGGCGCAGCCAAACCCCGCTTCCCAGCAATACTCCGCCGCTGGCGGCTGGTCGCAACCGCCAAGAAGTAGGATTGCCGCCAAGAGAATTGCGATCCATTTTTTCATCCCAATCCCCCCTTAGACAGCACATCCAGAAGTGAAAACAGCACATCTCCAAAAAGAATGCCGTTGACTTTGGTGGTTAGCATCGCCACCGCTACCAAAAGCACCCAAAGCAGAATGCCACCGAGCACCGCCAGGACGATGGAATACCATTTTCGGCAATATTTGCAGACGGGACAGGCAAAGGCATAAGCCAAAATCAGGATCAGCCATGCAGGAGTATAATAGCTTCCATGGCGAATCTGGGCAAAAATTTGCTGAAACTGCGGTTCTGAATCCAAAAAAGACCAGAGATTCCGAATGAGCAGTTGGGCTATCACTGATGCGCTGATTCCCATCCCCACCACAATGGCCGCAATTGTCCATATTCTGCGTTTGCTTTCCGTCATCTACAGCACCTTCTTCTCAGGAAATTGTGACCCGTTTCCCGTCGGTAACGCCTTGGGCTACCGGGTTACCATCCCGCAACGCCTGCCATCCATCTTTTTCCACCCGAATTTCCCAACAATGACCACACAGATACAATGACCGAATGTGCAAATGCGGCATCTCCCGTGGCAACCGTGGCACAAACGAGAAAGATGTCAACCCTTCCGGTTGCAATGACAGCATTCCCTCGGTCACGATACGCACTAATAGCGCACTCTCTGCCGAAAGCTGCCTCTTAGCGCCCTCGGGATAGGCTTCCACGGCATAGGGCACTCGATCGCACAGCAGCCGTTTGTGACAGTAGGTTACAAACGGCTGCAACACTCGATCACCATAACCGCTGGCAAAAGCCGTCTTCAATCCATAAAGTGTCGAGCGATCCCAAATGGTACTGTCCCGATTATCCTGCGACAATTCGCAAGACAGCATTCCTTCCTCCGTCCACAGGTACTGCGACAGCATCGCATCCATCGTGCCCTCCAGTCGATCCTCGATGCCCATGCATAGGGGCAGACAAATCCAGGACCGCAAGGTATCAAAGCCCTTGGAATAGCGATACGTTTCGAAACCGTGGAGGTTTGCACCGTAGTATTCTTCGATAGCAAGGCGCAATTTGTTCGCCCGTTGACGGTATTGCGCCGCAGTTTCGGGATCCTTCAATGAATCCGCCAGCTTCGCCGCCGCCATCAAGCCACCGTAACACAATGCAGACGTAGAGAGATTGGCGTAACCATCCGTAGGAATGCGCCCTTCCAGCTCGTCCGTATCCGACAGGACGACCCCTTCCGCTCCGGTATGGCGATAGCAATATTCAGCACACCAACAAATCGCCGGATACAGCTCCTGCGCCACTGCCCGATCCCCCAAATAGAGGGCAAACAGGGATGCGCCGTACAAATACATCGCAGCATCGCCTCGATCACCGGCCCCATTCCAGATATCCAAGCCCTCAGCAATAACGGAAGACGGCAAGGGCGCAAAGTTTTCCGCCATGTAGGGAATATACGCCCGATAGGCATTCAACGAGGCTTCGATGGCAACACTGTCACCGGTCATGGCAAAGTGAGGGCCGGCGTATTCGACCTGATCGTTGCACCACACCGCCGCATAGTAGGTTCTGCCCCCGGGGGAATGGAGCTTGCCGGTCAATGTCTGAAAAATGCTCTCGCCGGCTCGCAGTTTTGCAAATCGCACCATGGCATCCACCGAAGCAATACCGGTAGAAACAACTATAGAATTCTCGCAAAGCTGCCGAATGCGGCAGTAACGAGCCAACCGTTCTTCCGCACTCCGAGGCATCGGCTGGGGTTTTCCGGCGATTTGTGCGCTGATGCATACCGTCATGCGCACCGCTTGACCGGCTTGCAACACAATGTGCGCCGGTGCATCGTGGCTTACCCGGGATACATATACGCCTTTTGTGCCCAGCGTATAGCGCAATACCGTTTCCTTCGGTTGCGCAACCGCCAGTGTCACATCCTGCAGAGCTGTTAGCCACAAGCATTGTAAAGTACACAGTCCGTCGGAAGCCGGCAAAAATTGCCGCCGGATCTGCACGCCGACATCGGTATGGCTTTCCACCGCCCATGTTCCGTCTAGCACAAACCTCTGGGGATATTCCGCCACGGCTTGCCCGTTATGCAAAAAGGTCAATAGCTGCGTTTGGGGCACCTGTACCTCCAACGTAGCATGGGTATTGTTGGGAATCGTGCGCAGCGTGGGAAAATAGCAGTCGCACTGTAGCAGCAGACGTCCTGCATCATCGACGCCATAATCGACGATGCAATCACACCCCAGACCACTCATTTCATAATTATCCCGATGGGTCTGTCGAGGTTGCACCGGCCAAACGATGGCATCTGCCTCCAATTTCCAAATTTCTTTCACGCTACCGCCTCCTTCCTTTACTCCAGAATCACCAGACCGTCCCTGTCGTAATCGAAATGATCCTGCAGATTGCTCTTCGTCAACACCGCACCATTGATGCGGACATTCTTCAGTAGGATCTGCAGCACATTACTGCTGTCGCCACCCCGCGCCTGCGCATTCATTTGAGCATTGCCGCTGATATTCTCAAAGACAACATTGCGAATCACGCTTTCCTGCAAATCATTGGAATACACACCCACCTGAATGGGTCTACCGGCATCATAATGGATCTCGATGTTGCGGAATGTAACACCATCCACCACGCCGGAGCCGCATTCGCGTAGCACCACCAAGGAGCCAATGCGATTATTATCCCATGTAGCATCCCGGAAGATCACAATACCGTCTTCAAAAAGGATATTGGACACGTCCTTCTCGATTTCGCCGATCACACCAAAGCAACGAGCCTTACTCCCCCATGCTTGGCAGCGTTGGAAAGTAATGTTCCGACTGACCGCACCGGCCACACCGCCCAAGGTCTTCACCTCGAACATATCATCGCCGGTACGCGCAAAGCAATCCGTTACTTCTACGTCGATACTGTTGCAGATGGCGAAGGCATCGCTATTGGTGCGGTAACCCAGTACCGCACACTGAGTTACGGTGACATTCTGGCATCGATATGTAATAAACGCCCACTCGCAGGGATTGATGATGATCACGCCATCCATGGTCACATTGTTACACAGAGAGAATACGATACCCCGTCGTTCATGCCAGTCCAATTGCGTCATGTTCACGGTGCCTCGACCGGCGATCACGAGATTTTCAGCCTTGTAACCATTGATCACCGGATAACGGTTGAGTCCCAACTCGTTGCAGTATTTTGCACCCAGTTCCGATTCTGTGGCAGCAGCCTCGTCACTCATAATGTCGATGGTGTGCTTCGGCAACAGAATGGCACCGGATTTCAGGTACAGGACCATATTACTGCTTTGCAGTAATACATAGTCGATTTCGTGGATGCCCGGTTCATAAATCAGGACATTTTCCTCACCATATTGGGTCTGATAGGCCGCAATTTCCGCCCCCTCATCCCGATAGCTTCGCACAAAGACAGTCAAAGCATATTTCTGACTATCGTTGATGACCAAGGTATACACGCCATGTTGTGTTGCTTCAAAGGTAATGGTCTGCCCCCGTATCTTCGCCTCTGTATGCTCCTGTGCAAAGACTTGCGCTGCGTGGAGCGGTATGGAATCTTGCACCGTTACGCAAATCTGTACGGATGTATGCGCTCCAAAGCAGACATCCACCGAAGCGAAAGAGTGCAGCGCCCCGGAATTATCCGTCGCTACATACACCGGTGTGGCATACACCGGCAAAGTGACCTCATCCACAGTCGCCTCGAAATACGGTGAAATGACCATATTGGTTCCGGAATAATGGCGATTGCCCAGGTAATCACTCCCACCCGCCGCTCTGGCGCACAGACTGCTTTCACTGATCCAGCTCCAGAACAACGTCTTGACAGCAGATTTCGGATATGTCAGCGGCTCCAGCGCATAGGTATCCACCACAGGCTGCGTTGTCGGCTGCGTTGGTGACTCTGTCGGCGTTTCCGTTGCCGGCTGTGTTGGTGACTCTGTCGGCGTTTCCGTTGCCGGCTGTGTTGGTGACTCTGTCGGCGTTTCCGTTACCGGCTGCGTTTCCGGATACGTCACGGTAGGCTGCGTCGGATCGGAAGCAGACTGCGTCTGTCCGGCAGTGGATAGCGTATCAGTCGACTGGGTTGGATGACCTGTCATTACTGTCCCCTCCTGCGTGGATTGGTCTTCCTTTGGATCACGCTGTGCAATACAGCCTACAAGGCAGAGCGTCGCCAGCAACAATGCTACAAAGCGTCGACAAGATCGTTGTTTCATACATCGCTCCTTATCCCACCAAGCCGCTGCGCTCAATGCTTTGGATAAAGTACTTTTGAGCAAAGGAATACACCAGCAGCAACGGTGCCAGAATCAGCAACATCGCACTATTGCGCAACAGCGATAGCACCTTCGGATCATCCAAAACATACTGCGACAGCAGATCATTGACAGTGCTATCGCCATTCCACCCTGTAATGGCGGAGTCAAACAGACCATAGGCCTGCGGCAATGTCCGCACGTCCGACAGCAGCATATTGGAGTAGTACGTATCGTTATACTGCCAAACAAAGGAAAACAGCATCACCGTCACCAAAATAGTCACCGAACTGGGCAGCATGATCTGCCAGAAGATTCGGAACTGACCTGCTCCATCGATCATGGCCGCTTCCTCCGTCTCTCGTGGGATACCGCGGAAGGACTGGCGGAACAGGAAGATAAACAATCCATTACGCAAACCAAAGCCGGTCAACGACATCAGATAGTAAGGAATATGGGTAGCCGTCAAATTCAGTGTTTTGCCTTGATTGAGCGCCTTAACGATCCCCAAAAAGTCAAACTGGGAAAGATGTAGATACAGCGGCGTCATAAACTGCTGCGGCGGCATTAGGATCGTCAGTACCACGATAGCAAATAGGACCCCCTGCCCCTTGAATCGAAAGCGAGCAAAGGCGTAGCCCGCCATCATACACGGCACGACCTGCATGACAGTTCCCAGCAGTGAATACCAGACGGAGTTGAACAGCGACCTGCCGTATTTCATAGTCTGCATGGCCACTTTCAGATTATCCAATGTAAAATGCTTCGGAATCCACAGCACACTATTGTCAAACACATCCTGCTGCGCCATGAATGCTTTGGATATCATCAAAATAATGGGGTGCAAAATGATGTAGGAAAAACCGACCAGCAGCACGGTACGCAAAATCACAATACCGGCGTGGAGGAGTTTTGCTTGCATTTTTTCCGGCGTGAGCCGACTGTTCTTGCTTTTCATGCTTCGGTTTCCCCTTTCTTTAGGTGTAATAGAAGGTGCGCTTGTTCACGATGGCAAAAACAATGGCCAAAATGACGGCGATCACCGCAAAGTAGATCCAGCAAATGGCGCTGGATAGACCAAAATTAAAATCCTTAAAGGATAACTGATACACATACTCCATCACCAGATTGCTCTCCGAAATGAAAGTATCCACGATGGAATAGATCACATTGACCAAGATCATGGGAGTCACCATGGGGAAGGTGATCATCCAGAACTTTTCCCAGCCGTTGGCGCCCTCCACATGGGCTGCCTCATATAGATCCGGCGGCACGGAATAAATGCCCGCCAAGAAAATAAAGATCTGAATTCCAGAGCAGGTCACGATCTCGTAGACCTTATCCACCGGTGCCGTGATCATATCGACCAGTTCTTCGCTCAAGCCCAATCCGGTCAGATACTTCCCCAGATTCAAACTCTGCAAAATACCTGTGGAAGCAGCTCCGTTCATCACCGCATCAAGGCTGGACGAGTTGCTGCTACCAAAATTATTTAACAAGCTAAAGAACAGGTCCGAGGACAAGATCACCGGCAGGAAGAAAATAAACTTAAACACACCCACACCGGGAAACTTTTCCTTCAGCAGCACCGCCACCAAAAAGCTGTACACCAAAATGATGGGCACTTCATAGAACATATCCCCTATGGTCGCCGCAAAATACTGCAGGAAATTCTGATCACCCAGCAAAGCATAGCGAAAATTCTCCCAACCAACAAAGTTCAGTACATAGCCATTATCCACCGTAACTTTGGAAAATGCAAAACTGATCGACAGCACAATGGGAATCACAAACAACAGCACCACGCCAAGCAGCCATGGCGATAGGAAGAAATACGCCCACATGGAACGCTTACGCGTCAGGGTAAATACTTTTTTGCGCTGCATTTAGTTCGTACCTCCTTCCCGATAATAGCCGCAAGCGGGAATCGTGACGTTGCCAATGGTCACATCCGCATCCGAATAGTTGACATATACAACAGCACCATTGCTATATGTGGTGGCATACACACCGTCTGCCACCTGTTCATGATCGGTCATGGTGCAGCCGATCAATCCCTCCAACCCACGGGAGATCTTTTCGTAGGTTTCCAGAATATCCGCTCGCCAACTTGCGTAGCCGGAGGCATAGTTGTCGGTGTATTCCGAGTTTTTTAGAATGCTGGAATCCTCGTAAGTTACCTGGAAGTTGGGAAGAACACCATACTCGATGGCACGCAGCACCGCCGTATCCACATTGGACGCCAGATTCAACGGGGAAGTATACATCTTCACAGAGCCATGCAACACCAACTGCAGGAAGGGCACCGCCTCATCGGCAATGCGGTAGTGGCTGGAATCCATCGGAGTTGCCGACAGCTTCTGCGCATAAGCATAGGTATAGAGCCCACCACATTCTACCATCAAATCCATTTTTTCCGATAAGGTTTTTAGCTGTGCCGTCAGTTCTTCTAGCGCTTCCGGGCGAGAGATCATATCTCTGGCATTGAAGTCAGAATAGACTCTTGTTGAGCGCAACGACAGGCCCTGACTTTGAAACTGTGCAAAGCCCTCGAGGAAAGACGCTGTGACAGCGCTATAACGACGGGGCGACAGCAAATACAGATTGGACGGTGTCATGCCAACATCTTCCTTCTCTAGCAGTAACGCCCGAGAAAGAATAGAGAACTTGGCTTCATTGGAATCCAACCGGAATGCCGCATCCATCGTAGGCAGAAATCCCCAGTCTGCGGACTGAATGCGCTGAAAATCCACATCCGGATACAATCCTACACCACTTTCCTCAGCATAGGTCAGCAACTCTTGCCAATCAGATCTCCCACCCAGAACGCTGTTGAGTTTGACATTGCCGGCATAATCATGGTATACACCACCATTAAACCAACCGATGAGCTTCAAATCCAGTCCCTGCACACCGCTGCTTAGCAAGTCCTGTGCCAAAAGGCGATTCTGCGCATAGGTCGTCGCCGCAGTAACGCCTTCATAGGAAATACCTAGCAAGTTTTTCTTGCTGTAGACACCGCAGATCGTTTCCAATAGCATAGACACGGAGGAATCTTCCAACGGTGTCAAAACACCGTTGGCTTGTAGCTGCTGCCGATAATGCTCCGCCATTTCCACATAGCCGCTGTCCTGCGGCAGGAATTGATAATGCACACAGCAGGTCTCTTCCGCCAAAGAGGACTCAAAAACAACGACTTTCGAGCTATTGTCACTGCCGGAAAGGTACACGCTATCCTTATTGACCATTCGGAAAGTCAGGTAAGCACTGTTCCGACCGAAATACAGGCCTGCCTGATGGAAATTCACCGTTGCTCTGGTTGCACCGCCTTCAATGGTAGCCAAATATGCGCTGTTTCCGTCCTTGACACCGTACATCGGCAGTGCCGCAAATTCATAAGAAAATTGTCCTGTGGACAATGTGTCGCTTGCAACCGACCAATCAAGGCCATAGATGGGAATGCTGTACTCCGTACGAGAAGCATAATCCGTAGCATAGCGCATCAAGGCGCCGCTGCCATCCGGCAGCAGGACATAGCCCTCTTGCGCCTGATTGACCAAGCCAAAATGGGGTAATAGATCCACTTCATACAGGGGAAATTCTGCACTAAACTCGATGCGCTCCACTGGGATCGAAACGGAAAGCCCCTGCTCCGTTAATGTATATGCCAGCACGATGGTAAACCAAGGTTTTGGTGTAATATCCGTGGTGATGCCGCCTTCGGCATTGTCCTGCGCCAGATCTTCATCCGTATAGCCCACCTGTTCCATAATGAGCAGGATCTTATCAAAATTGTTGCGACCTTTGGCACGAATCCGCCACACATCGCCATCGCTATAATACTTATAGTAGCTTTCCATCTCCTCGGCCTGTTGTGCCGGGAGCTTGTCCAGAAACAGTTCCTGAAAACGTGTATTGTTGATGTAATGTGGCACGGCATCTACGGTTTTTCCGTAGTCACCCACCTGATACTGCACATAAAGTACATCGTCTTGCAAGAAAGCCTGCGCCTGCTGCCGCTCCACGCTGTCACTCTGACTATCCATATAGGAATAAGCCGCATTGGAATTGTAATAGGAAACGGTAAACTGGCTGGATGTCTCTTTACCGTCATAGCTCAGGCCGTTGGTGGACCAAACATTGCCGTTGGCGTCCTCCACCCGAACCACCATATTTTCCTCCAGATACAGCGCCATCCCATTGTTCTGCAGCAGCACTTTCTGAGCATCTGGCTGCACCGCACCGCTCAGAGCCGGTGCAGCGGAAAAACGGTCGTCCAATTTTTCCTTGCCGGACCCCAACAGCACCAAAAGTACCACGGCGCCGATCAGCACCGCCACCACGATGATGGGCGTCATGATCCGCATCCACTTCTTTTTACTCATATGCTCATCCATCCTTTCATCGTGGTATTGTTACAATCGCAATGAGAACTCCCTATAAATCGAGTAAACAAAGCTACCCAACTCCTGTAGCAGGCTGAAAAACAGCAACGTAATAAACACAATGATCAACGCACCCACCGCCGTCAGGATCGTGGTAGATACCATTTTCCCGGCGGAGTACTCATGGATCTCCTGAATGCCAAGCATCAGCATCAGCAACATCCATGCATAGCCACAGCCATCGATCAGTTGCAAATACACCAGCTCATTGAGGGTCATCAGGTGAGACAATAGCGGCGCTACGATCTGAAAAATAATCAGGGGCATCAGGCTATAGCAAGTAACCATGAAAATATCCTTGAATGAGCCTTTCCCTTCGGTCAGGGTGGTGATCGACCAATTGGACAGAGAAAATAGCACCACCGGCAATATGACCGTAGCCGCTTCCTGCAGAATATTCAAAGGTACATTGTAGTCATCGTTAAAGGCAAATGCCCGGACCTGCCGGTTGAAGATGACCGCCACGATCGCCAAGGCAATGAGAATAAACCCATCCCGATAGCGCCCGGTCTTCTCCCGTTTCATATCCCATACGCCCATGATGGGATGCCGGAGTATATATAGTGCCTGTTTCATAGCATCACCCTATCTTTACCCATCCATGCGACGGCGCCTGACCAACAAGATCACCGCAATCACTACAAGCACAACGCCGATCGCAATGGTGGCATATAGCTCAAAATTCTCGTTCATGATCTCCTGTGTATACTTGACCCGGGCATTGGAATAGGCTTCTTTGGCATTGACCAGCTTAAAATATTCCATTGCCGGCTGATATTGCTTCAGCCGATACAGGCAATATCCCGCCTTATAATAGGCCAGATCACAGTTATTGTTACACTTGATGATCTCTTCCCACAAGGACAGGCTTTTTTCATAGTCCTGCAGGAGATAAGACGACATCGCTTCCTCCATCAGCCGAGCGTACTGCGTCGCCTCAAAGACGATCAGTTCTCCATTGGCCCGATCCAAGGCGTAGACCTTGTGATCGTAATACGTAATGGCCGAAGGCGACGAAAAAGAGCCTACTTGCCCGGAATTGAGGGCGCCAAAAACGAAAAGCAGATTGCCTTCTTCATCATAGGCAAACACTCTGCCCCGTTTGTCATCCAACGCATAGTAGTTGCCCAGCGCATCGGAGGTAATATCCACAAAGCTGGACGGGCCCGTAATACCACTGACGCCGGCATAGGGGTAAGATAGATCTCCGATCACTTTTTCGGTTCCGTCAATGGGCGAACGTACCAACACATCGCCGCCAAAAAGATTCAGCCGGCGAATCGGTTGGCTAACATCTGACTCCTTTGTCACCGCATAAATAAAACCCTTGTAGTCCAAAGAGAAATTCTTATACTCCACAGGCACGAACTGGGTCAGCTTGTCGGTCTGTTCTTCCGTCATGATCTCTTTCCAGATACGATCGATCAGACTGGCTTTGACCGTGTTGCTGCCATAGAAACCCAAAAACTTACCTTCTTTGGTGAATTGCATCATACCCTCGTTGACATTTTTCGACAGAACGAAAATGCGACCCGTCTGATCCACAAGCACTTTTTGAGGTTGGAAGACAAAAGTGTCCGCCAACAGATCCGAATCGATATTTTGGATCACCAGGACCGCTTCCAGTTCCGCATTCAGTACCACAACTCGCTGATGGCCGTAATCTGCCACATACAGTTCTCCCGTGGTGGTGCGAAAAATGCCGTAGGGCGCAGAAAACGTATCCGTTTTACCGTCACAGGTAAAGGAATCAATGACTTGCAGCAATTGCATTTCCGGAGAGAAAACATACACCGCATTACTTTTTGCATCGCAGATGTACAAATTTCCTGCTTCGTCAAACAGTAGATCCTCCGCAGACCCCAACGATACACCCAACCTTTTGGAGTCGTAGACCTCCGTAGGCAGATAGGCCTGCGGCGCCGCCACATCCACGGTTCCTTCATCGGTGGTAGAGTAGGAATAGCCCTGATATGGATCGGATGCCGCTACCGACACGGCCATCGCCAATAGCGTTATCACCGCCGTCAGCGCAAGAACGATTTTTCTCAGAACGATCACCTCTCAGTCTTTCATACCGGACGAAGCCATAGTCTCAATGATCTTGGTCTGATTCACCATAAAGACGATAGCCGGAACGATCATCATCAGCACACCCACCGCCTGCCCGGCGCCTTGACGCACCAATGCGCCGCTGGTGATCTGGCTGAGGGCATAGGGCAGGGTTTTCAGGGCCTCATCATAAACATAGTTGGTGTTATCCATACACCACACTTGCTGGAACATCAGGATCATTACCGTCAGCCACGCCGGACGCGCCAACGGCATCACGATCCTCCAGTAGATCTGGAAATCGCTGCAGCCATCCATTCTCGCCGCTTCCAGCAAAGAGTCCGGAATGGTCGTCATATAATTACGCATGATAAACAACCCGAGCGAAGATCCCATTGCCGGAATAATGCAGGCACGGTATGTATCCAGCCACCCCAACCAGCTAATGGTCAGGTAGTTCGCCACGTCCGTCACCGCCGAAACAAACATCAAGCTCAGCATGATCAGCGTGTTAATGGCATTCACGCCGGGAATTTTCAGTTTTGCCAGCGGATATGCCGCCATAGATGCCAGAAATACATGACCCACCGTCACCGTCACGGAGATGAACACCGTATTGAAGGCATAACGGAAGAAGGACACCCGGGTATTTTGCATCAAACTCAGCAACATCCGGAAATTATCTAGCGTCGGATTCTCTGCCAGTAACTTCGGAGGGTAGTAGAACAGCTCGTGAATGGGCTTGAGGGACATACTCACCGCCATCAACAACGGGAAGAAGCTAAACGCTGCCATCAGTCCTACCAAAATCAGCATCAACACATCGCCATAGGCTTTGCGGTTCAGTCGGGAACCGGTGCCCAAGAGCCGCTTATGACTGCGCCGCCGTTTTGCTGCGTTTGCCATATTAAGTTCCCACCTTTCTAAGGGCCTTTACGGCCAAGGTGTTGATGGAGATCATAAGTACAAACAGCACAACGGAGATGGCAGAAGCATAGCCACGCTCCACACGATAGCTGCTGTAATCCATCAGGTGCGTCATGATCAGATGACCTGCATAGTTGGTGGAGGGAAAACCGGCCAGTGCGACAGACGCACCCACGTTGGCAAACATACCGGTGATCTGCAGCACCGCTGCGGTGATCAAATGGGGTGCCATCATAGGGATTGTGACATAGATCACTTCCTGAAAACGGTTCTTGACACCGTCAATGGCTGCCGCTTCATAATACTGTCTGTCCACGGAAGCGGTACCGGCGCGCATCACCAAAAAACCGGAGCCCATGCTCATCCAAAGCTGCACAATGATGATCAATGGCAGAATATAGACATCCGTACTGAACCACTCGATAGGATTGTCAATGATACCCAGCTTCAGCAGGAAGCTGTTGGCATAGCCATACATATCGCCGGAGAAAATAATGCCCCAAATGGTATACACAGTACCGGAAATGGTCGGCACATAGAAAATGAAGGTCAGAATTCCCCGGATCACCGGCCGAAATTCATTAATGATCCACGCCGCAAAAAAGGAAAGGAAATAGCCGATCGGCCCCGTCACCAGAGCAAAGACCACCGTGTTGCGCAGTGCGATCGCAAACTCCTCGTCGTTGACAAACAGCTCCCGATAATTCTGCCAGCCTACAAAAGTGGGTTCTTGCAGAATATTGTACTGCGTGAAGCTTAGTACAATGGTCATCAGCACCGGAAGCACCGTAAAAGCAAAGAAGATGATCATAAACGGTGCCATTAGGATATAAGCCGACCGATTGCGCCAAATCTGCTGCCACAGACCGGGAGAATGGGTTTTGAGTTGATTCTGTTTCATTTTGTATCCTCCAGGCCGAATTCCTCCCGTTTACTGATGATCTCCTTGTTGATGTCTTCAACGGCATCGAGAATCATCTCACGGGGATTCTCGCCCATATTAATGGCGGATTTGATCGCATTGGAAACCGTACGCCCAACATAGTAACCGCCGGGCACTTCCGCAATGCCATGGACATAGGCCCACTGCTCCTTTAATGCGGCGGATGCGGCAGCGCTCCAGCCCAGACGATCCATGGCCTCCAAATTGGCGGTAGGCCAGCGAGCCGATGCGCCCTGAATGGTTTCCAATTCCCGACCATAGCGCACCTGCGTATCTGCCGAGGTCCACCATTTCAAGAATTCCCAAGAAGCATCCGCATCATCGGTGTTTGCAAAGATCATGCAAGCCGAGCCGGAAGAAGAGGTATCCCGGCGGACGGTCCCGTCAGCCAGCACCGTTCCGGGAATGGGTAGCATCTGCCACGCACCGTCAATTTCCGGTGCAGCCAACACCAGAGAATTGTAGAATGTGTAGTCTGCCAAGACAATGGGCATCGTTCCGGTGCGGAAGCGATTGATGTTGCTGTACGACTTGGTAAAATTATACTTGGTATAGAATTCCGCCCACTCGACGAAGCAATTGACCGCCGTCAAATCGTCAAGCACACACAGCCGGTTGTCGCTGTCGTAGACGCTGGCGCCGTTTTGTAGCAGCAGCGTGGTATACATGGGGTTCAACGCCGTCGAATCACTGCCGGACTGAACCGTCGTCGGCTGGGGAAGGCCGATCTCCATGCCCTGCTCCTGCAACACAGAGATCAGAGCATACATTTCCTCCCAAGTCTGCGGTGCTTCCAGACCCAACTCCGCCAAAATGTCGGTTCTGGCAAACATCATCATAAACACCTGCTGCTCCGGAAGTCCATACACGCTATCGCCCAATCGGAAGGGCACAACTGCGCTCTCATCGAAGCGACTGAGGATCTCGTCACAATCTTCAAACTGACTCAGGTCATAAAGTGCCCCACGAACACCGTAGTTCAGAGGCTGTGCCTGACCCTGAAGGATCGCCACATCGGGACCGGCATCACTGGCTACCGCTTGCCATAGCACACCCATATTCACCAGACGGATGTTCAGCTTGATGCCGGTTTCGGCGGTAAAGTAACGGTCTGCCAGATCCCGAAGAATACTGGCTTGATCCCGTCCGGAGGTGCTGGCCAACCACAGGGTGATCTCCCGATCTGCCTCTTGATCCACCATGCTTTCCACCGTGTAATAGTCCACCCGGAACGAAGCGGCAAAATTCTCTACCGTAAAAACCAACTGCTGCCAGAGATTCCCTTCCTGCCGTAGCGAGGATGCTGTGCCGGGGTCGACACTGAATTTATCGATCAGCAGGGGTACTTCCGCAGCGGAAGCCGCCCAAGAGGACAAACCGTTGATCCGCTCGGAAAATGTGGACATTTGCTCCGGAATCACACTTTTGTCCCGCATCATGGTCTCCAATAATACCAGCATCTGATCAATATAAGCCGATTGTTCACCTTTATTGCCGCCAAGTTGCTCCAGTAGGGCGTTGGCAGCACTCAATTCAGCGTAGGCATTTTCCATGATGGAGATCATGTCCGGGATCGCATCTTCCAGATGATAATCCCGCAACGAATCCGGAAAACTACCCACAATGGCGGTAATACGCCGGTAAAGTGCCGTCAGATCCGATACTGTATCCCGGACTTGAATGAGGATCGGTGCCAGATCACCGGTCACCGCTTCCAGACGAATGGTGTTTTCCCCCTCCTGCAAATGGAACAGATAGGCCCCGTCCTCATTTCCGGGGGTAAAGAGCTGCCACTGCAGATCATAAGGAACACTCAAGTTTTCTGCTTCCGCAAAGGGGACCTCACCATTGATATACAGTCGACGGGTCGCACTTGCGCCAGACACAAAGTCCTGCTTGACCCGCCATGTCAAACTGTACAAGCCCTCCGTAGGAACGGTGACGGTCCACTCGATCCATTGACCGTTATACTTCCAGTTGTTGGAACCGATGCAGTTGAGCAGAATCAGCTCCGCATCATAAGGCGTGGTGGCGCAGGAGCTGCGGTCTTCCACCGCATACAAGGTGGCATCGGATTTTCCGCTAGAATCCTCGGCTTCATACACCTTTGCTGCCGTTCCCATCGGCAGATCCAGTTGCTGATACTGCTTCAGGACTTGGACATAAGTGGGAAGTTGCGTATCGCCATACAGCCTCAAATAACCGATCGCCATCGGCTCGGTGATACTCTCAAGGGTGATGGTATGCTCACCTGCCTCCAGATAGAGTTTCAGCGGAGCATCGATAAAACCATAGCCGCTACGGGTATCGGAAATATACCAGCCCAGGACTTCCTGTTGTGTCCGACGGTATTCATTTCCGGATGTGGAATAGCGCTTTTCTCCCTCATCGATATAAAAACGCTTGAACAGGATGCTGCGCGCTTCGCTATAAGGCAGTACACCATCAAGATACAGCGTCCGCTCAATGGTATCGCCATAGCCCTCTAAGGGGTAGTAACCGATCTCCAGACGATACAGCCCTGTTTCCGCCACCGTGAAGGTATAGGATATGCTACCTACATTGTCTGTTGTAACTGCAGCCACACCCTCTAGCTCCAGAATTTCCGGTTCATAACCCTCTGCGCAGGCGTAGTCCACTCCTGCGATTTGCACCGACACATCGCAAGCAACATCTGTCCGATCGGCAAGGTAACGCTCATATTCACTTAAAGATCGTGCAGACGGATCCACTTCGCCCACAGAAAACGAACCATTACAGCCCGTCATCAGGCATCCGGAAAGCAACACCGCCACTAGCAAGATTCCCTGTAATTTTCTCAGCATCCTCACCACTCCATTTATTTTGGACGTATTCAAATCAGTACCCCCATCGGGAAGCCCGATGGGGGTACGATTCCCGATCCTTCGTTCTTTTTTCGGCAAGATCCCGTCGCTCAAAACCGAAGAATGCACAGACCCCGCCCGCCCCGAACGAGGCAAGCGGGGCGACTTTGTTTTTTGTGGCTGGGTGTGGAGGCCCCGCCTCCAACAGCCGTTTTCACAGCAAAATGCGTCTTGCTATTTTTTGAAAAATCCTTCTCTCAATCCGATTTTCCATCGCTATCGATTCCACGGATGGGATAATATTCATAAAATAACTAAAAAACACAGAAGCCTTCTCTATTTATTCTACAGGAACGCCAATTCTATCGCAACATCCATACGTTGCCGATTTATCCTCAAATGTGACTTTTGGAAGCACCTTGCCTACATTCCGAGCCGGCGCAGCAATATGCGTAAAAGGCCGACGGAGCACCCCATCGGCCTTGCAATTCATTCAGGAATGAACAAGTTTTGCGCGGAATACACGGCAATCACAAGCCTCGACCCGGGTCATGAAGCATTCATCACCGGTCTGACAAACTTCACCTGTCCACACGTCCGTCATCATCAATTTACGCGCACAGAATCGTGGCAATGCCAGATCAGCCATCGTGAAATACAGATTCCGGGGGCTGTCGCTGAGGTTAAAGAAACCGATGGCAATATCGCCGTTATCCAGAATCTTCGCCCATACAAAACTATCTTCCGCATCGCCCACGGCGTAGTTAAAACTACCGCCAATGCTGAACGGTTGGTGGCAAGCCCGGTCCTGATTAATGGCAATCAATTCCCGATTCATCAAGATCCGAGCGGTTTCCGGTGTCATAGAGCGGATATCGCAGCCGATCATCAACGGAGAACCCAGAAAAGCCCACAGGGAGAAATGGGTCTTATACTGGGTGTCGCTACATCCGGCCAGACCCACGTTGCCGTTGCCATTCATGCCCACCACGAGCATATCCATATCATTGAAGCAACCCGGTGCATTGTAAGGCTGCAACTGCTTTTGTAGCTGGATCAAGTGGCAAATCGAACTCCAAGAGTCCACGATATCCACGGTAGAGCGCCAACAATGCGCACCGGTAGATTTGATCCATCGATGCGTCTCATCGGCACCCCAAGAACAGGCCGACAACACAATATCCCGTCCACAGTTGGCCAGTGCCAATGCCATCCGCTGATAAAGCTGGTCTCCACGTTCGTGCTGCGGTTTATAGCAGTAGTCATATTTCAGAAAATCCACGTTCCAAGCAGCAAAGGTTTCGGCATCCTCAAACTCATAGGAATAGCTACCGGGATAGCCACCGCAAGTCATCACGCCTGCGCAAGAATAGATGCCCAGTTTGAGTCCCATAGCGTGCAAATCATCCGCCAGTGCCTGAATGCCCCGGGGAAATTTTTTCGGATTTGGCACCAGACGCCCCTGTTTGTTCCGCTCCGGCAGGGACCAACCATCGTCCAGTACAATATATGTATATCCGGCATCACGCAGTCCAGACTCGATCATGACCTGTGCAGACTCTAGCACCAACCGCTCGTTGATGTCCAAGCCAAACGTATTCCAAGTATTCCATCCAAGGGGAGGCGTCGCAACGACCATAGCATTTCCCATTCCTTTTCCGTATTTTGGAGGTCACTATATTCATTATAGCAGAAAGCGCCGATCCAGACAAGGACACTTTTTGCGATATTTTTGTGAAATATCGCAATTTCATCCGCAAATGCGTCTTTTTAGAAATCAGAACACCAACTTTCCCCTTGCCAAATCGCCCACACCCCACTATACTGGAAGAAATTGAGAAGGAGTTGATCCTATGGCTACATGCCGTGATTGTGCACAGGTACTCACCACCAATGAAATCGGGATCTCGCTACGCCTTCTGGGACGGGACGGCAAACAATTACTGTGTCGCAATTGTATCGCACAACAGTTTCAGGTAGACCCGGCGGTCATTGACCGCAAAATCGAGCAATTTCGCCGTCAAGGTTGCCCCCTATTCGTATAGCAATATAGAAGCGCCCGATGCCGCTGCATCGGGCGCTTCTGTTATGCACGGAATACGTACCGATCCATCCGTTGGAAAGCTTCCTGCACCCTTGCCAAAGGCAGAGCCAAATTCATACGGATGTGACACGCTCCATGGAAGGGTCTTCCATCCTGTACCGCAACACCCACATCATGGCAGGAGCGCAACACTTCATCCAACGTTTTGCCCTGATTATAGCACCACTGTGTGCAATCCACAAAGAGCATATAGGTACCCTGAGGCTTGCTGACAGTAACGCCATCCCAGTTTTCCGCAATGAAATTACAAGCAAACTCTACATTTTCCGTCAGCACCTGCCGCAACTGATCCACCCAATGGTGTCCTTCTTGCCGATAAGCGCCGATCAAGGCGTGCATGCTGAGTACATTCATGGAATTATAGTGGCTCAAAGCAGCTTCTTGCTCCATGCGGCTACGTAGCCAATCGTTATAGACAATGCTGTAGCTACCCACAAGCCCGGCCAAATTAAAGGTCTTGCTAGGCGCATACATAGCAACGGTTCGCCCCTTGGCATCTGCACTGACGGATTGGGTGGGAATGTGTTGATGCTCGCCCAAAATCAAATCCGACCAGATCTCATCGGAAATGACATACACATCGTAGCGGCGGTACAGCTCCATCGCCGCCTCGATCTCCCAACGCTCCCATACTCTTCCGCAGGGATTATGCGGCGAGCAAAAAATGGCCACATGAATGTTGTTTTCCACGATTTTTTGCTCCATATCCGCAAAATCCATACGCCAGATACCTTGCGCATCCAATTGCAGCGGCGAATGGATGATGTGATAACCGTTATTTTCCAACGTATGGGTAAAGCCGATGTAGGTCGGTGCGTGTAGCAACACCTTGCCCCCTCGGGAACAAAGAGCATTCAAGGCAGAAACCACACCGCCCAGCACACCGTTTGCATAGCCGATGTGCTTCTCTTCCAGTCCTTCCACCCCATTGCGGCGGCGATGCCAATCGATAATGGCAGCGTAGTATTCCGCCCGCGGCGCAAAGTAGCCGAACGCCGGATGCTGCACCCGATCTATCATCGCCTCCACGATCGATGGGGCCGTGGGAAAATTCATATCTGCGACCCACATAGGGATGGCATCGAAGCCTTCCTTGGGCGCGCCGGGCGCACCGGGATTCCCCAACGCATCCACGGCGATGGCATCGTGTCCGTGACGATCCATGATGGTGGTAAAATCGTATTGCATAAAAAGCCTCCTTGGATTCTTTTCTTTATTATAAAGAAAAGAATCTAAATTCGCAATCCCATTTTCGACAAAAGAATCTGCCATACTATCTTGCTGCTATTAATTGTTGTTTATAGCGCCGAAGGCGCCATAGCCCCTGGTGGGGCGACACAGTAACGCTAAACAACCATTTATCTAGCCACAGGAGTAGGAGACATCATTGAATTCCGGGCGAATCTATGCTATAATCCCATCAGATTAACGAAAGGATGACCAATATGGCAATTGTGACAATTATCGGCTCCGGCATGATGGGCTCTGCACTGGCATTTCCTGCACGAGAGAATGGAAATGAGGTTCGTCTGGTGGGAACGCCTTTGGACCGGGATATCATTGAATCCTGCAAGAAAACCAATCGGCACCCCAAATTTACTCAAGATTTTCCTGCAGGCATCCGCTATTATCAGATCGAAGAAGTCAAAGCGGCAATTGAAGATGCCGACCTGATCATCGGCGGTGTCAGTAGTTTTGGTGTAACATGGTTTGCGGAAGAAATTCTCCCCATCCTAGATGAAAACGTACCGCTTCTGACTGTAACCAAAGGCCTGATGGATCTACCGGACGGTCAGCTCATCACCTACCCCGATTACTGGCAGCAGAAATTGGATGCCATGGGCAAAACCTTGTCTTTGAATGCCGTAGGCGGACCCTGCACCAGTTATGAATTGGTAGCCCACGACCATACCGAAGTAGCCTTCTGCGGTCATGACATGGATACGCTGCGCCGTATCCGTACCATCATGGAAACCGATTACTACCACGTCAGTCTCTCCACCGATGTGACCGGCATTGAAAGCGCCGTCGCACTAAAAAACGGTTATGCCTTAGGCGTAGCGTTGACCATCGGCGTCAATCAGAAAGCCTTCGGTCTAGACAGCGAGCTTCATTTCAACTCGCAAGCCGGCGTATTTTACCAAAGCCTTCGGGAAATGGCAAAATTGCTACAGTTGCAGGGTGCCGGTACGCTCAACAATCTGGCGGTAGGCATTGGCGACCTGTATGTGACGGTATACGGTGGTCGAACTCGCCTGATCGGCATTTTGTTAGGTAGAGGGCTGAACATCGACGAAGCCAGAGCGGAGCTTTCCGGCGTAACGCTGGAGTCTTTGGTCGTGGCCGAGCGAGTCGCTCGTGCGGTGCGCATCCGTGGCGCCAAGGGCGAGGTTGACCTGAAGGACTTCCCCCTGTTGCTACACATCGATGACATTCTAACCAAGAAAGCACCGGTACAGATCCCTTGGGATGCCTTCCGATTTGAAGCATAAGGCCAAGTTGTCCCTGCGTTTTTCGTGATACGTGATAAAGGAGGGAATAGCCCGTGCCCTTTGAAATTATTCGCAATGATATTACATGCATGACAGTAGATGCCATCGTCAATACCGCAAATCCCCTACCTGTCATCGGCGGTGGCACCGACCATGCCATTCACGAAGCCGCCGGCCCCCAGCTTTTACAAGCACGTCAAAAGATCGGCGCTTTGGAAATCGGACAGGCTGCCATCACGCCAGCCTTCCGGCTCAATGCTCAATATGTGATCCACACCGTCGGACCCGTATGGCAAGGCGGTGGCTGTGGCGAGGCGGAGTCCCTGCGCCACTGCTATGAACGATCTTTGCGTCTTGCTTGGCAGCACGGCTGCCGTTCCATCGCATTTCCCCTGATTTCCACCGGGGTCTATCGTTTCCCCCGGGAGCAAGCACTACAGATCGCCGTTTCCGTTTTTAGCGCTTTCCTCATGGAACATGAAATGCTGATCTATCTGGTGGTATGGGATCGAGATTCGGTGCGGGTATCGGAAAAACTTTTCCGCAGCATTACACAGTTTATTGACGAAAACTATATTACCCTTCATCCGCAGTCTCTACGCCCCCGTGCAACGCAGCTTTCCTCGATGCCGAACATTGCAACTGAGGATCTTTCCGCACCAGTTTCTGATATACCGTCAAATCTGGAAGAACTACTGCGGCAAGCCGATGCCGGATTTACGGAAACACTCCTCAAGCGCATCGATGAAAGCGGCAAGAAAGACCCGGAAATCTACACCCGGGCCAACATTACACGACAGCATTTTTCCAAAATTCGCAACAATCCTCAATATAAGCCCTCGAAACCCACCGCCGTTGCTTTTGCAATTGCTCTGGAGCTGAACCTCGAACAAACCATGGACTTGATCGGTCGCGCTGGCTATACGCTGACAAAAAGTAGCATTTTTGACCTGATCATCCTCTATTTTCTCCGACAGGGCAACTACGATATGATGCAGATCAACAGCACCCTGTTTGAATTCGATCAACCACTACTGGGAGGTAGTCAATGATTTATACACCCTTGACCAAGCAAGCCCTGAAGCTGTGTTTTCATGCGCATAAAGAGCAGACGGACAAAAGCGGAATGCCCTATGTATTCCATCCCTTTCATCTGGCAGAGCAAATGCCCGACGAATATACCACGGCGGTGGCGTTACTGCATGATGTTGTGGAGGATACCCATTATACATTGGAAGATTTGACCGCAATGGGATACCCTGCAGTGGTCATCGATGCCTTGCGGCTACTGACCCACGATCCGACAGTTCCCTACATGGATTATGTGGCAGCGATCAAGGAGAATCCGGTGGCCAAAACGGTAAAACTGGCAGACCTGCGCCACAACAGCGATCCCACCCGACCCGATGTGGCAGACGAGCGTATGCGTGAACGATGGCAAAAATATGCCGCCGCAATTGCATTTTTGGAAAGCTAAAAATGTCGCCTGCCAGTTGACCAAATAAAAGAAAAAGCCTCCTATAATGTGGGTGTAAGAAAGAAACACACGACATGATAGGAGGATTTTTACATGAAAAAGGATTTGACCGAGATCGTTTTTATTCTGGATCGCAGTGGCTCCATGACGGGGCTGGAAGAGGATACCATCGGCGGCTTCAACGCCATGCTGACCAAGCAGCGGCAGGAGCCCGGTGAGGCTGTGATCAGCACGGTGCTGTTTGATCACATCTCGCAGGTCATCCATGATCGTTTGCCATTGGCTCAAGTGCCGGTGCTGACACGGAAGGAGTACTTTGTCCGTGGATCTACGGCGCTGCTGGATGCCATCGGCGGTGCGATCCATCACATTGGTAATGTTCATAAGTACGCCCGTGCTGAGGATCGTCCCGAGCGGACGCTCTTTGTCATCACCACCGACGGAATGGAAAATGCCAGCCATCACTACGATCACGCCCGTGTTAAAGCCATGATCCAGCGGCAAAAAGAAAAATACGGCTGGGAATTCCTATTTGTAGGCGCCAACATCGATGCAGCGGCGGAAGCAGCCCGCTTTGGCATTTCGGCGGATCGCGCCGCCAATTACCACGCCGATCATCAAGGTACCGGTATAGTCTACGAAGCCGTCAGCGCAGCGGTATGTAGCTTCCGAGCGGCACGGCCTTTACATGAGGACTGGAAGCAGCAAATTAATGACGATTATGAATCGAGAGGAGAGTAATATGTACGGAGCGATTCTGGGCGACATCATCGGCAGCCCTTATGAATTTGATATGGGTAACAAGAGTAAGGTTTTCCCTCTGTTTAGCCAGAGTAGCGCATACACCGATGATTCCATCATGACCTTGGCCGTGGCACAAGCCTTTCTGGAAGGCGGCAGGGATGAAGTAGAGGTAAAGCGTCTGCTAGTAGCGTATATGCAATATTATGGACAACTGTTCCCCTATGCCGGCTACGGCTCCAATTTTAGCATTTGGCTGCGCAACCCGGATCCTCGACCCTACCATAGCTGCGGCAACGGCTCAGCCATGCGGGTATCTGCCGCTGCATGGCTGTATGACGACTTGGAAACGGTACGCCGTATGGCACGGCTCAGTGCCGAGGTGACCCACAACCATCCCGAGGGCATCAAGGGTGCCGAAGCCACCGCAAGCGCCATTTTTCTGGCTCGTACCGGAAGATCCAAAGTGGAGATCCGGGAATACATCCTGCAACATTTCCACTATGACCTCAGCCGCACCTGCAATGAAATCCGCCCCGGCTATCATCATGTGGAAACTTGTCAAGAAACAGTTCCCGAAGCCATCACCGCATTTTTGGAAGGTGAAAGCTTCGAAGATGTGATTCGTACCGCCGTTTCTCTCGGCGGCGACTGTGATACCCTGACCTGTATCGCCGGTTCCATTGCCGAAGGTTACTACGGCATCCCTCTGCATTTGAAGCAGGAATGCCGCAGGCGTCTACCCAAGGTACTGCTGGATATCCTGCAGCAATTCGACGCTGCGATCGCATAAACGGATCGCCCCCTTGCGTGAATGCAAAGGGGCGATCCGTTTCAAACAGTTATCCAAATGCTTACATCCGGGACTTGATTGCCGAGATCAAGAGATCTCCTGCCACAACACGATCCTCTGCCGCAAATCCTTCTGCAAAATTATCGGAATACAACACCTGCGCATTGGGAGGAAACTCATCATCACCCTCCCATACCAAGATTCGCATCCGGTAATCGCCAATCAACTGCAACTCATAACCGGCATCGCCATGCTGCACCTGCGCTGCGTCCATTTTTTCACAGGCAGTCTTAAAGGTAGCCAAACGGGTGCCGAAGGTAAATGCTGCCCGGGTCAATATGCGGCCGGTGTAGGGCTGAATATACATTTCGCCCCAAGGCATCTCCCGGAAAGTCTTCCAATTCCCCTGCCATACCACCGCTTTGCTCTCTAGCAAATAACGCAACAGGAACGTTTGGGTAGGCAACGAAGGCACAGCGCCACCATCCACCGCCCGGATGGCATAATCTGGATGAGAAATGGCAAACTCCCGACCCAGCAGGTTTACATAAAATTCTTTTCCGTCCCATTTGGCACCGGTGCGAACGGCAGCTTCCTCGGCGTTCAGCTTCCGAAACCGCTCCTCATAATGGGTAAAGGGGACTTCTTCCTTATGATTCTCAATCTGCATATCTTTTGTCTCCAATTTATACTTCCCGTATGCTGCTAGGGAACAGCCGTGCGTCGGTATGGGGAATAAAGCAGGCGGCCACGAAGGAATCCATATAACCGGGATACGTAGACAATTCCAGATAGGTCATATTGGCCGCCACCTCGTGGCATTTGGCATCGGCATCATCACCCAACACCATGGCATACGCACCGGTGAGAGAGGAATTGCCGATGTAGCTGAACTTCTCAAGCTCCACATCTGGTAGCATACCGATATTGACAGCATTTTTCATATTGATGCCGCTGCCGATACCGCCGGCGACATATACCTTATCGATCATCTCCACCGTCATGTCCACAGACTGCAGCAGCGTGTCGATGGCGGAGAAGATGGCGCCCTTGGCCCGGATAAAATTGTCGATGTCCACCTCGTTGATGGACACTTCCC
>CAZOVE010000002.1:0-68454 GCA_964583135.1 uncultured Oscillospiraceae bacterium
CCCATCTTCAAGAAGGTGGGCCTGTCCGGCAAGTCCGTCATCCCCTTCATCATCGGCACCGGCTGCGCCATCCCCGGCGTTATGGCTGCCCGTACCATCCGCAACGAGCGTGAGCGCAATGCTACCGCTATGCTGACTCCCTTCATGCCCTGTGGTGCAAAGTTGCCCGTTATCGCCCTGTTTGCAGGTGCATTCTTCGATGAAGCAAGCTGGGTTGGCACACTGATGTATTTTGTGGGCATTGCCCTGATCCTGTTGGGCGCGCTGCTGGTCAATAAGATCGCCGGCCACAAGAACCGCAAGTCCTTCTTCATCATCGAGCTGCCCGAATACAAGGTACCCTCCCTGAAGCGCGCCTGCATGGACATGCTGCAGCGTGGCTGGGCCTACATCGTCAAGGCCGGTACCATCATCCTGGTGTGCAACGCTGTGGTGTTCCTGATGCAGTCCTTTGACTGGAGCTTCCAGCTGGTGGAGGACCCCGAGCTGTCCATCCTGCACTCCATCGCCAGCCCCATCGCCCTGCTGCTGATCCCCATCGGCGCCGGCGTCTGGCAGCTGGCTGCCGCCGCTGTCACCGGCTTCATCGCCAAGGAGAATGTGGTCGGCACCCTGGCTGTTTGCTACGGCTTTGCCATCAATGACGATCTGGAAATGGTTGGCTCCGGCAACGAAGTGGCCGCCGCTATGGTCACTCTGACCAAGGTTTCTGCCCTGGCTTACCTGATGTTCAACCTGTTCACGCCCCCCTGCTTCGCGGCCCTGGGCGCTATGAATTCCGAAATTAAGCAGAAAAAGTGGTTCTGGGGCGGCATCGCGCTGCAGCTGGCCACCGGTTATACCATCGGCTTCCTGGTCTACCAGATCGGTACCCTCATCACCACCGGCACCCTGGGCGCTGGCTTCTTGGGCGGTCTGATCTTCGTGATCGCTTTTGCTGCCGTGCTGGTGTATCTGTGCGTGAAGGCCGATCAGAAGGTCAAGGCTGAGTATGCCCTCAGCGCAAAGAAGTAAGCCTATGGGTATTTGGGATTACATCATTCTAGCGGTGATCCTAGTGATCCTCGGCGGCGCTGCCCTGTATATTTACAGAGCAAAAAAGAAGGGGCGAAAGTGCATCGGCTGTCCGGATTCCGGTAGCTGCAGCGGTCACAGCTCCGGCAATTGCGGCGGTTGTAGCGGAAGCTGTGGTTGCAATTGCAAATAAATCTGATATTTCCTTCCAATGAATTCAAAATAGTTGAGCGGTGTTCCGATTCGGAACACCGCTCAAACTATTCTGCTTTGTTTATTTTCGGATGCCGCAGACTTGGTACATCGATTCGTCGGAAATAGCGACATCCACCTCGAACCAAGGCATCAGCATTGCGGCCAAATCCTGCACTTCCGGAAGATCGATGGAGACCTGAACGGCGCGCTGGTGGTGTTGCGTCAGTGCGGCACGACTCATACCGTGGGCAATGGACAGACGACCACCGGGTTTGAGCCACTTTGCAAGGACTTCGATGAGGTGCGCAGGTTCCGGAAAATGGGGGAAGGCATTGTAGACCATGACCACGTCGAACTGCTTACCAAAATCCACTTGCTCGGCATCGCCGCAAATCACCTGCACTTGGGGGAATTTTTGCTGGGCCCGTTTTGCCATTTCCGGTGAAATGTCAATGGCGGTGACCGATGCAACATCCCGAGACAGGTAATCCGGTAATAGCACTCCGGTGCCACAGGCAACGTCCAGAACTGTAACCCCCGGACGAACACCGCCGTTGTCCAAAATGGTGGCAATGATCGCTTCCGGTCGTACCAGATCCGCATCCCACCAAGGGGCACAACGATCGAAGAATTCAATTACATCTTTTTGATTCATAGCTTATGTCCTCATATATTTTGTCTGCGTGGACGGACTTCATCAGAAGACCAGACGCTAGACCATAGGCCATCAGTTCTGGCACCATACATCTCAATGACAACGTTCAAACGTGCGGCAGAACGATTGATCGTAACGATAACGGCTGCTGCATCAGGGGTTTCGCCGTAATTCTCATCCAGAACAACAAGATCTCCAATACGTGGCAAATAACGAGTTATTTAATTTGTTTTGAAACCGAATAACATCGAACACAGAAAAAAGAAGGGGTTCTGCGATGTTCCTTCATAGGACTGTTAGAAGAATGCTTCTTCGCCTTCTTCACATTTGTGTGTTGCAAGGATGCCATCCTCTACACACTGCTGGCAGAAAATCGCTTTGCAGTTCGCACATGCATGACCGCTCTGCCTGAGGGGGATCAAAATCATTTTACAATCCATCTGCTTTCCTTTTGGTTACAGTTTTTCGATACTGGAACCGACATTGCAAGAATGTATCCGGATGAGTAGCCGAACCATACGCTCTAGGTTTTGTCAACACGCATACAACGCAGATTATCTTTCCTCAGGATATCGAGGCGGTATCAATTTTGCTTTCGTCAAACTCAGCACCAGCAGCGGCACCAGCACCAGATGACACACGATGCCGGGAATCGCTGTTACAAAATAGCCCGACAACCACATCGCCAAAGTGAAAGACTCCCCACTGCCCATGTACAGCAACATTTTTGCCACGCCACCGATGATACGCCCCAGTACCATGGCAGCGCCCAAGGACAAATACAAGTCGGCATATACTTTGCCCGTACGGACGAACTTCATCAAAAGACCGGCTGCCAGACCATAGGTCATCAGCTCCGGAACCATACTCACCAACATGGTCGGGCCCGGCATACTGGTGGCAATACTTGACAGCACAGGCCCTGCCAAACCACATACCAGTCCGTATACAGGCCCACAGACGATGCCGCAAAGCAACACCGGAATGTGCATCGGAGAAAAGGCGGTGCCTAGCCCGACGGCATGGAAAGCCATCGGCAACACGCAGCACAGTGCCAGACAAATGGCGGTAATACAAATACGTTTTGTGGCAGACATTTTGAAATCTCCTTTTGTTTTTTCTTCATTATATCTGCCGAAAATGACCGGTACAAGCCCCCTTGGGGGTTGTAAACGGTGGAGATTTTGAAAAAATGCTCAGAAAGTGGAGTTCGACTCCAGCTTGGATCGCAGATTTTCTGCGATCAGGGACAAAGTATGATAAAAGTTTTCTCGTTGTTCTGCCGTCAGCCCGTCACCGCCGATGCTCACCCAAGACTCGATCATGGGATCCATTTGAGCGGCGATCTCATGACCGGCATCGCTCAGGTGCAGCGGTGTGCGATAATTCTTTTGGGGAGACGGGCGGATATACCCCTTGGAGCGCAGGTCAGCAACGATGCGGGAAATGGTAGCCTTGTCTTCGGCGCACAGTTGGCACAGTTGTGCGGAGGTCAGACCATCCGGATTGTGATGCAGGTAAAACATACACGATACGTGGATTCCCTTGAGCCCCAATTCCGTCATCTCAACATTTTTGATGCGCTGGATGTACTTGTGGCAGACGGTGATGCCGGTGATGAAATCTTGAAAGCGCTGGATCATGGGAGTCCTCCGTTCTATTTTCTATGATGAAATCGTTAATATGGACATTATATACAATGCATTCCTTTTTTTCAATCCTGTTCTTCCCGGGGAAAATCGTTTTTCTGTAGGAATATGACATAATTTTGGATTGCCAAACGAGAGTGACTGTGCTATAATCGTTGCGACTGCATCAATTTTGGGAGAAAGGGAGCATATATGATATTCGGAAAGCATATTAATCGCTACTATCTGCGCTATGCCGGATTGTTGCTGCTGGGCTTGGGTGCGCTGGTGGCTGTGGACTATCTGCAGTTGCTGATCCCCAATATGTATCAGATGGTGATCAACGGTATGACCAATGGCGTTGTGATCGTAGACGGTGTGGAAGAGATCTTTGATCTGGACTTTTTGTTGGATCGGATCTGTATGCCCATGGTGGGCATCATTTTGGCTATGGTGTTGGGGCGGTTTTTGTGGCGCGTTACCATCTTTGGCGCTGCTATCAAGACGGAAGCGGATCTGCGCAACCGGATGTTTGATCGGGCGAAGGACTTGAGCCACGAATACTATCAGGTCAACAAGGTTGGCAACATCATGAGCTTGTTTACCAACGATCTGGACACGGTTCAGGAATGCTTTGGCTGGGGATTTTTGCAGTTTTTTGATGCTGCATTTCTGGGATGCATGGCTGTGATGAAGATGTGGAGAATGAATCATCTGTTGTGCCTGTTGTCGCTGATCCCGATGGCGTTGCTGTTTGTAATGGCCACCATCGTGGGTCGCAATCTGGAGCGCAAGTGGGATTATCGGCAGGAGTGCTTCTCCAATCTGTCGGATTTTTCTCAGGAGAGTTTCTCCGGCATTGCCGTTATCAAGGCCTTTGTCAAGGAAGTCAAGGAGTTGCTGGCCTTCAAGGAACTGAATGTGGAAAATGAAAAGGCGAACATTGACTACACCCGTACCCGTGTGCTGATGCACATTCTGGTGACCCTGTTTGTGGAGAGTGTCATTTGCGTGATCTTGGGGTACGGCGGGTATCTGGTGTATCATGACAAATTCAACGGTGGTCAGTTGGTAGAATTCATCGGCTATTTCAATTCCATAATTTGGCCGGTGATGGCGGTGTCGGAGCTGATCGACATGATCAGCCGAGGCAAGGCATCCCTCAACCGCATCAGTGAACTGCTCGATGAGCCCATCGCTGTCTGCGACCGGGAAGGCGTTGCGTCCATGGAGAATATTCGCGGTGATATTGAATTCCGGGATTTGAGCTTCCGCTACCCTGACGGAGAATTTGATGTTCTGGAGCACGTTTCCTTTACCATCCGTGCCGGTGAAAATGTGGGATTGGTGGGCAAGACCGGCTCCGGAAAGACCACTTTGGTGGATCTGATCTTGCGCACCTACAATGTGCCGGACGGTTGCCTGTTTATTGATGGGCAGGATGTCAACGATGTGGCGATTCGGGATATTCGCGCCGGTTGTGCCTATGTGCCTCAGGATAATTTCCTGTTCTCGGATACCATCGGCAACAATATCGCCTTCGGCGTGGACGATCCGGCAAGAGAAGCGATCACTGCTGCTGCGGTGTTGGCGGACGTGGACGACAACATTCAGCAGTTCCAGCAGGGATATGAAACGATTCTGGGCGAACGAGGAGTGACCGTTTCCGGCGGTCAGAAACAGCGTATCTCCATCGCCCGGGCTCTAATGAAGAATGCGCCCATCTTAATTTTGGATGACAGTGTTTCGGCTGTGGACACCAAAACGGAGCGCAACATTCTGGAGAATCTGCGGCGTACTCGAGCCGGAAAGACCACCATTTTGATCGCCCATCGTATCAGTACCATTGAGCAGATGGACAAGATCCTCTTTATCGACAACGGTCGTTTGGTTGCCTGCGGCACCCATGCGCAACTGTACGCCACCAATGGAGCGTATCGCAAAATGGTCGACCTACAGCGGCTGGAAGAGGAAGGAGGCGAAATCCATGATTGAGTTTTTGCCTGTGATCATCGTGGGCGCGATCATCGGTGCCTTTTCGCTGGTATTCATCATTGCCTTTGCGGCGATGAAAAACAAGAAGGAAGCCTATGGTTTTGATCGCCACATGAACGATGGTGAGATCGTTCGGCGGCTACTTGTGTATGTCAAGCCCCATCTGGGCAGCTTTGCGTTGGTGTTGGGGATCATGCTCATCAGCGTGGTGTACGATATTGTATCGCCACTGATCATCGGTACGCTGGTGGAAATGGTAGGCGGCGAATTTGAGCTGAACACCCTGTTCGGCATGGTGGCGGTGTATGCCGCTATGCTGGTGGTGAGCATGGTTTGCTCGTATTTCCAGTCCATCCTGTTGCAGCGCACCGGTCAGAAGATCCTGTCGAAAATGCGGCTGGATATTTTCACGCATATCGAAAGCCTGTCCCATGAGCAACTGAACAATATTCCCGTGGGTACGTTGGTGACCCGTGTATGCAACGATACCAATGCCATTTCCATGATGTTCACCAATGTGCTGGTGAATCTTGTAAAAAATGCCATGGTGGTGCTGGGTGTGTTGGGGGCGATGCTCGTGCTCAACTATGCGCTGACGCTGATGGTGCTGTGTTTTGTGCCTTTCGTGGTGCTATTTACCATCATCTTCCGAAAGTTCTCTCGCAAAGCACACCGCGAGGTGACGGATGCGCGTACATCCATCAATACCTTCCTGTCCGAGAACTTGAGCGGTATCAAGATCACCCAGATCTTCAACGCAGAGGCACGAAAAAACAGCGAATTTTTGGAGCGCAGCCGTCGGTATCAGAAAGCCAAGCACAGCCAGATGTTTGTGTTTGGTATCTTCCGCCCGATGGTGTATATGCTCTATATTTCCTCCATTCTGTGCCTGTTCTATTTCAGCGGCAAGGGCTATATCCGGGACACTGAGTTCTTAGGTCAGGTGATCACGGTGAAAATGGTGGTTTCTTTCTATAGCTATATTTCTAAGTTTTTCAACCCCATCCAGTCGCTGGCGGAACAGTTTGATATTCTGCAGCGCAGCTTTGCTTCTGCGGAGAAGATCTTCACCATTATGGACAAAGTGCCGGAGGTGGTGGACGAGCCAGATGCCATTGAACTGGAGGAAATCCGGGGAGAGATCGAATTCAAGGACGTATGGTTTGCCTACAAGCCCGGCGAATGGGTGCTTAAGGGTGTTTCTTTCCACGTGCAACCAAAGCAGACGGTCGCCTTTGTGGGTTCCACCGGTTCCGGTAAGACTACCATCTTGAGTTTGATCTGCCGCAATTACGACATTCAGAAGGGGCAGATCCTGATCGATGGTGTGGACATTCGGCACATCAAGATCGCTTCTCTGAGAAAGCATTTCGGACAAATGCTGCAGGACGTGTTCCTGTTCTCCGGTGACATCCGCAGTAATATTTTGCTGCGAGAAGAAGGTATTTCGGATGAAGAGGTTTGGAACGCCTGTCGGTATGTCAATGCGGACAGCTTTATTGGCAAGTTGGAAAAGGGCTTGGATGAGCCGGTGCGGGAACGAGGTAACAATTTCTCCGCCGGTCAGCGGCAACTGCTGAGTTTCGCCCGCACCATCGTCCACAAGCCCAGCGTCATGATTCTCGACGAAGCAACGGCCAATATCGATACGGAAACGGAAATTTTGATTCAGGATAGTCTGGAAAAAATGAAAAACATCGGCACCATGCTGATTGTGGCCCATCGTCTGAGTACGATCCAACATGCCGACAATATTATCCTGCTGTCCCACGGACGGATCCTAGAGCAGGGGAATCATCAGCAACTGCTGCATCAAAAGGGGCGGTATTACCACCTGTATACCCTCCAGTATCAGAAGCAACAGCTGCAGGGTGAATAAAGAGACACAAAACGTAAAAAACACCGTCACCCGATCGGATGACGGTGTTTTTGTCGGGTAAAGCGGCAAAATTCAGTGCTCTTTCCGATTTTCTAGGTTGCCGGAGCGAACCACGGGGGGCTTGGGGTCGGTGATTTCCCAGTCGGTGGGCTTTTTTTCTTCCTGCTTCATGGTTTTCCCTTCCTTTCCGCCTTATTATATCCCACAAAGAAAAAACGATACGCACCAGACGGCGCGTATCGTTTTTTTACGCAATGGCAAACAGAAGACGCAGGAAGAATTGCCACAGCCATAGCTTTTGTGACAGAGCATTGTTTGCTTCCTGTTGCCAAAGGTCGAATTGGGCCAATTCTTCCGCCGTGATGATATGTTGGCTGAAGGCAGCGCGTTCCGCAATGGGTAGCAGCGCTTCGGCGCTATAGCCGGATATCCAAGACAGCATACGTGCATAACGCCAACGCTGCAACGCTTGCCGATTGGTGTTTCCACTGTGATGGCGTTTGTGTCGCAGCCATACCCGCAGCCGGTACTGACCGGCAAGCACGGCCCAGATCAACAGCGTCCAAAGTATGTAGCGCATCCAACGCAGGTTGATCGGTTGAGTACCGCTGCCGATATCGTTGCCTCCCGAAGAAGGCTGTGGTTCGGTGGAGGGCAGGGTGGGTATAGTTGTGGTATCGGGTTGCGTCGGGGTAGTGGTGGGTTCAGACGGCTGGGTCGTGGGAGGGGTCGTGGGAGGGGTCGTCGGCGTCAGTGTTGGGGCAGTGGTGGGCGTTAGGGTGGGGGCGGTGGGGTCGGACGGTGAGGTTGGACTGATCTGAGGTGGCAATACTGTAATTGGCGTAGGGTCCAAAACGGTCCAGCCTGCTTCGGGACACAGAAACTCTACCCAAGCGTGGGCCTGATCGGCGGTGATACGGCACGCTTCGCCTGCCACCGTAGAAGTCAAATAACCCGTGACATACCGGGCAGGGATACCGGCGGCGCGCAGAAGGACCACCGCTGCGGAAGCAAAATGGGTACAATAGCCGCTTTCGGCATCGGTCAGGAACCAGAGCGCAAAATCTTCCCCTGCCGGCATGGCGTTGGTATTTTTGTCGTAGGGGGCGCTGTTGCGGACGTAATCGACGATGTAATTTGCTTGCTCTGCCATCGTACAGTCGGAAGGAATGTAGATGTCGGACAAAATGGTTTCCGCAAAGGTGCGTGTGCTTTCCGGCAGAGCCAGATAGGCATCCTTTTGAGTGGCAGTCAGAGCGGGAACTGCAGTACCATAGGCAGCTTTGGGGTACTGTTGGAAGGAATAGATGCGTAGTTGATCGGGGTTGATCAGGGCGCCCTTTTGCAGCTCTTGCAGCCAATCGCTATACTGGATGTAATAAGGGAAGTAGCGCAGATCGGCTGCCTCGGTGGTACGAATGGTAATGGTGTAGTAGCCATAGAGGTTACGAGGCATCCAACCGCCTTCGCCCTGAGTATCCACGGTGATCTCCCAAGAAGTGCCGGTGTAGTAGTCAAAGGAGCGACCACGCAGATACAGCACGTCCGTACAGTTGCTAGTGACATACATCACTGTGCTATTGCCAAGGGTAGACGGGCCGATCTCGGTAAGATCGATGCTGTAAGGGTCACCCGGTGAGGAAGGATCTGTGGTGGCATCGGAGGGAGCGGTGGGGTTCAGAATGGGATCGACAAGCTCTAATAGAAGATCCTGAAACCGCTGTGCATAGCCTTCGTGGGGAATTGAGGGTGCGAATCGGAACACTAATGACGAGAATAGCACCAGAGGCACCAGCAGTAATGCCAGCAGGCGGTTGGCGCTAGAGACGTCGGTGCGGCGTGTCCGCTGGGTCAGCAAGAAAAGCAACAGCGCTGTCAGCAACGAGAATAAAAAGAAAGAATCGGGAGGTGTGTCGAGCGTCACACAACACAGGATCAGGGGGAGTAGACCTGCCAGCAACCCCGCCCCGAACCATTTGCGCCGACAGATCGTCCATGAAACGAGGACCTCCAGCAGACAAGTGAAGATCAGCAGAGCGCTGTCGATATCCGTTTGCTGCAGAAGGGATATCTCATTCCAACGGACGTAAAACCAACCGTAGGCATTGGAATAATGCTTTGTGATGCGAAACAGGAGCTTTTCCAAGGAAAGCAGCAGATCCCCATGGTACAGCCACAACAAAACCGCCGTCACCGATACTGATGTCAGCACCAAAGTGCCCCAACGGTTACTGAAACACAGGCAGCACAGTCCGCTGTAGAGCAGGCAGATCCACAAAAGATGTACCGGATCTGCCGGGGAAAGGTCAAAGCCGGTGATGAGGCAACCAATACCGCTCAAACTGATGCAGCAGGTCAGAAGCCATGCGACCAAAATGGATTTCCAATCATTATTCTTCATCAGCGTCACCTCCGATGTGGTAATGCCATACGGCACTACTTCCGTGATGGGGTGCAGCGTCTTTTAGAGGGGAGCAAGCCAATAGTGCATCCACAGCGGTGACAAGCATGGTAGAGTCGGCTACAGGGAAATGCATGGGGCCGCTGCCGGTCATAGCGTGGATCTCAAAAGCTAGGTTTTTGACAAGCAGATGATCGCCGAGATACAGAAGTTTTCCCAGATGGGAGTCCATCTGCTCCGGTGTGCCCTGCAGATGCACTGACAGCACGATGCGGCCATGGCGGGGGATCAGCGGCTCTCGGATCATCAATTTGCCGGTTTTTGCGGTGAGTTTCCAGTGAATCTGATTCAGACTGTCACCGGGGCGGTACAACCGCAGATCGTGGTTTTCGGCGAAGCCGCCGCTGGGCTTGGGTTGCCACGAGGTAGACAGTAACCGATCCAATGTTTTCGGCACCGGGACTTCTACGGGTATCGGTCGAATCAGCAGGGTTTGCTGTGGAATGCGGTAGCGCCGGAAACGGAATAATCCCAGATAGTCCTCCACAAAAAAGCCACGACAGTGGCAAGTGAGCAGACCACAATGGGTGGTGGGAAGGATATCGCCGGGTCGCAATCGCATTTTTTCGCCGGTAAGACTGTGAGTCAAGGTCCATTGGCAGTGGTAAGGCGGTAGGGGAAAGCCGCTGCGCACGGATAGCTGCAACATGGCGTTCTGACCCTGCACGAGAGCGTCGGGAAGCTGAAGGGACGGACGCACCAACAGGATCGGAAGAAGACTGAGCAACAGAGAAAGCAGCGGCAGCGCTGCAATGACGACCAGCAACAGCCAAGACAGATGCCCTTGATGGGCCACCCAGAAAAGGATGGCTCCCAACAGCGTCAACAGATAAAGAATCCAACGTTTGATCATAGGCTTATTGCAACTGGGGCGGCTTTACTGTGTTCGCGATCTCCATCAGGATGGCGTCGGCAGTGATGCCGTTGCCCTCGGCACGAGAACTCAGAAGCAGGCGGTGGGGAATGCAGCGAAGGAAGACTTCCCGTACATCCCGGGGAAGGACATAGTCACGGCCGCACAGTCGGGCGATGGCCTTGCTCATGGAAGCGACGCAGAGGGTCGCCCGGGGGCTAGCACCACGCAGAATTTGCTTGTGATGCCGGGTGGCATCTACCAATTGAACGATGTACTCTACCACCGGGTCGCTGATGTGGGTGGCGCTGATCTCCTGCCGGAGGGCGGCCAATGTGTCGGCGGTCATCACGGGGGTGAGTGCGTCCATGGGGTTGGTTTTAAGGCGGCTGGCGACCATCGCTATTTCGTCCTTGAGTTGCGGGTAGCCCAGACTCAGGCGAATGGCGAAGCGATCCATCTGGCTGTCCGGCAGAAGCTGGGTGCCGGCGGCGCCGGTGGGATTTTGGGTGGCGATAACGATAAAAGGTTGCGGCAGAGGATGGGAAATGCCGTCCACCGTGACCTGGTTTTCTTCCATCGCTTCCAACAGCGCAGATTGGGTACGGGAGGTGGCACGGTTTAATTCATCCGCTAAAAACAGATTGCACAGCACAGCGCCGGCTTTGTAGGTCATAGCACCGGTAGCGGCATCCAACACGGTAAAACCGGTTACGTCGGAGGGGAGCACATCCGGTGTGAATTGTACACGATTATAACTCAGACCAAGTGTTTTGGAAAAAGCCACTGCCAAGGTGGTCTTGCCCACGCCGGGAATATCCTCCAGCAAAATGTGACCACCGGAAAGGATCGTTGTCAGCACCCAAGTGATAACATGGTCTTTGCCAAGAATTACGCGGCGCATCTGAGCGAGGATCTGTTTGGCGCAATCGGTGATATTACTGTTGTTGGTGGTCATTCTCTTTTCCTCCACAATGCCAAAGATTAACATAATCTACACTATACTATGATTTTATACGAAAGTCAAATGTTCACGGTGGGAATTTTGATTGCAAAATGGGAGCAAAAGGGTTATGATAAGACAAAGCGGGCCAGATGATCGGCCAGAAATGAGGGACAAATATGTTTGAAGGCTACAGCCCGGAGACGGTGGATTTTCTCTGGGGCATTCGATTGAATAACAACCGGGAGTGGTTTCTGGAGCACAAACAAGATTACGTGCGCTATCTTTATGAGCCGACAAAGGCGTTGGGTGCAGAGCTGTTCGTTCCCTTTGTGGAGAAGGAGGGGACGCTGCTAAAGGTCAGCCGCATTTATCGGGATGCGAGGCTACACCATCCCTTGCCGTATAAGGAGAGCTTGTGGATCTGCCTGCGGCAGGATGTGCAGTGGTGGGCGGAGAACCCCTGCCTGTTTTTTGAAATCAATCCGGAGGGCGTGGATTACGGTTTTTTCATTTGGAAACCCCGTCCTGCAGTGATGAAGCAATTTCGGCAAAGTATTGCGGCTCAGCCGGAGCAGTTCTTGACAATGATTCAGCAGGTGGAGGAATCTACGGGGCTCCAGATCACGGCGAAAACTTACAAGTATCCGGAAAAATGTGAAAATCCGGAGTTGGAACGGTTCTATCTTTGGAAAGAGCAGATTGACTGCACCGTCCACGAGGATTTCTCTGAAGAAACCTTTGGTCCGGCTCTGGCGCAGCGAGTGCGGGATTTGTTTGTAAAGCTAACGCCACTGTATGACTATTGGAATCGTTTCGCAGTATAATGGGGAGATAAGGAGGTCTTATGATGCAGGTATGGTATATGAACGGTGCGGGTAATGACTTTATGGTCATGGATGCCCGTGGTGGAACGTATGATTTTGAACAATTGACGCTGATGTTATGTAAACTTACGGGGGCGGACGGTTTTATGGCGGTGGATACGTCAGATCACGCTGATTTCCGGCTGCATTTTTACAATGCGGACGGTTCCCGGGGGGAGATGTGCGGTAACGGCGCACGATGCATTTGCCGCTTTGCCTACGATCGGGGCATTGCAGGGGAGCAGATGGTGGTACAGACCGATGCGGGATTGGTCTACGGGTGGCGTTTGTCGCAGACCCAGTACCGGGTACAGTTGAATTGCCCCGGTGTGGCGGATCTGCACCGCAAGGAGGATGTGGCCTACATTGAGTTGGGTGATCCCGGTGTGCCCCATGCGGTGGCGCATGTGCCTGGACTGGACTGGGATTGGAAAGAGCCGTTGCGGGAGTACGCAAGAGCGCTGCGGTTTGACCCGGCCTTTCCTAAGGGGGCAAACGTGAATCTGTATGACTGGGTGGACAAGACGACGGTGCGGATCTTGACTTACGAGCGGGGCGTGGAAGACTACACGCTGGCCTGCGGTACCGGCTCCGGCTCCACGGCGGTGAAGTTGTGGATGGAAGGAATGTTGCCCGGCGGCTTTCTGACCGTAAAAAATCCCGGCGGCGATCTGGCGGTGACCATTGTCGGGGATACGTGTGTCGAAAAGCTATTTTTGGAAGGACCGACGGAAGTGGTCAAGATCTACGAAGTATGATGACAAAGCACCTGCCCGGTGGGTGGGTGCTTTTGTTACGCGGAAGGCTCGAAAGGGTTGTAATGATCCCTTGCAAGACGGGAGAATTTATGTTATACTGACAGAACAAAAAATGCGCTGTATCCAAAATAGTTGGAACGGCAGCAGGAGGAATTGAATATGAAGAATAAACCGGATGTACGCCGTATGACGGAGTTGGCATTGCTGATGGCGATCATTATTGTGATGGCTTACACGCGTCTGGGCTACCTGAATACACCATGGGGTCTGCCGATCAGCCTGATCGTTATCCCGGTGGCGGTGGGTGGCATTGTACTCGGTCCCAAAGCCGGAGCCTTTTTGGGTATGGTATTTGGATTGACCAGTTTTACAAAGACTTTTGGTGACGTGGGGCTGGGCGTTATGATGATGGAAGCAAGTCCCGTCGGTTATTTTGTGCTATGTGTGGCCCCCCGGATTTTGGTCGGATGGCTGCCTAGCTTGCTGTATCAGTGGCTTCGGCGCTATCCTAAGGGACGTTGCGTTGCCCGGGCGGTGTGTTGTTTTTTGACACCGGTGATCAACACGTTGCTGTATATGACCACGATGTGGTTGTTGTTTGGGGATGTCTGGGTGGCGGCTAAGGGACAACAGGCTACCGGCTTGAATCTGCTGTGGATCATGCTCGGCGGTGTGGCAGTCAACGGCGTCGTTGAGGCGGCGGCGTGTCTGCTGGTAGGTACGGCAGTGAGCGAGGCGCTCCTGCGTACGCTGCACAGAGCGGATGCGTAAAAAATGGTTGCACAGAAGAAAAAACCATGGACATTGGGTACAGGTGACACGGTAACTCCACAAGGAAGGAATAGAGATGACATTACAGGAATTGAAGCAAAAAATGGACGAGGCGCACTATATCTATGACGATACGCTGGCTACGGTGTTGTATGTGGCGCTCCAATTGGGTAGACCGCTGCTGATCGAGGGCGCTGCCGGCGTTGGTAAGACCGAGGTGGCCAAGGTGATGGCTGCGGCGCTGGGGCGTGATCTGGTGCGGCTACAATGCTACGAAGGGTTGGATGAAAGCAAGGCGCTGTATGAATGGAATTATCAAAAGCAGCTTTTGTCCATTCAGGTGCATATGGGCAGCAAGGATTCGGATGAATTGACCCGAAGCCTGTTCAGTGACGAATACTTGCTGGAGCGACCGCTGCTGCAATCCATCCGCAGTGAAAAGCCGGTGGTGCTGCTGATCGACGAGATCGACAAGGCGGACGAGGAATTTGAGGCCTTTTTGCTGGAATTGCTCAGCGAAATGCAGGTGACGATCCCGGAGGTAGGTACGGTGAAGGCCAAGACGGTGCCCTTTGTGGTGCTGACCTCAAATCGGGCGCGTCCTCTAAGCGAGGCACTGCGGCGGCGGTGTGCATATTTGTACATCCAGTATCCGGATATGGAGAAAGAATTGGCGATCCTGCGGGCGAAGCTGCCCCATGTGGATGATCGACTGCGGGCGCAAGTGGCGTTGGCGACCCACAAGCTGCGCAGCAATGAGGCGATCCTGAAGAAGCCATCTATTGCAGAAACGCTAGATTGGGCGGCTGCACTAGATGCGTTGGGAATGCGGGAGCTGACACCGGATGCGTTGCGGCAGACGGCAGGCTTCGTGCTGAAAAATACGGAGGATATTGCCATTCTGGAGGAGAGTCAATCGGCTTGTGACGGTAGCTGCGGAGGAGTCCACCATGACTGACCCGGCGGTATATCTGGAAAAACTCTCGGCATTTTCCAGAATGCTGCGGCTGCAGGGTTTTACGGTCAGCCCGGCGGAAACGGCGGATGCATCCCGGATCTTGGCGGTGATCGGATTTGAAGATCGGGAAGCGGTGAAGACCGCATTGCGGACCGTCTATGCCAAAAGCCGGGAAGAACAACTGCGATTTGATCAGACTTTTGACGGCTTTTTCATTTCGGAAGAAGCAATGCGCCGCCAGGCTCAGGAGCAGATGGAACGAGAAGCTCAGATGGAGCAAGCTCGGCGGGAAATGCAGGAAAAGGGGCAGTCGATCCCTCTGGACGAGGATCAGATGGAGGCCTATGCATCGCTGCCGGAGGAAGAACGGCAGCGGCTACTGCAGTTCGCTGAAAAATTTCGGGGTAATGCCCAACGCAATCCCAATCTTTACGGAAATTTCATCCATTCCGTCTTTGCGAAGACTTTGTTGGAACAACAATTGCGCATGGAGGATGCGGCGGTGGGCGTAGAAGCGGCCGATCCGGAATTGGGGCTGATGTATCGGGATATTTCCACTTTTAAGGATACGCAGATCCCTAGGGCCATTTCCATTATCCAGTCGGTGTCGCGTCAGATCAACGGTGAATTGACGGCCAAGCGAAAGCGCAGCAGTCACAGCGGTAAGCTGGATTTTCGCCGCACCATCCGCAAGGGTCTGGAAACCGGCGGTAGCCTGAACCGTCTCCAATATAAACACAAGCGCAGCCGCCGAAAAAATATGGTGCTACTGTGCGATGTGTCCGGTTCAATGGTGCAGTTTTCCGAATTTGCGCTACGGTTTATTCAGAGCTTAAACCAAGTGTCGGAGAGCAGTCGGGTCTTCTTGTTTTCGGAAGAAATGCGAGAGGCGGATGCCTTTAGCCTGCAAAATATGGATCTATTCCGTGGGTATGTGAAAGAATGTGGCATCTATGGTCGGGGAACGGATCTGGGATCGGCGCTACGCAAACTCAACGCCATGCAGCCGGCAGCGCTGAATCAGGCAACGACATTGATCATTCTGTCCGACACCAAAACGGTGGACCAAGGCGGCGCGATCGAAGCATTGCAGGAGGCAAAACGTCGGGCAGGACGGGTGCTGTGGCTCAATCCGATCCCACAGAGCCATTGGAAACATCTGCGCAGCGTGCAAACCTTTGCGGCGGTGTGTACCATGGTGCCGTGCAGTACGTTACAATCTTTGGCGGCGGCTTGCAAGAAGTTGATACAGGTATAAAACCGGTGGCGCACAGCCACCGGTTTTATGTGTGAAATTTTTGTAAAACCTACCAATTTCGGTTGAATTGTTCACGCATGGTGGATATAATGCGGTCAGTAAAACTCTCCTGAAAGGAACGATACCCAATGTTGGAGTTAAAAAATATTTATAAGGACTATCCTGCCGGTGATGGTACTGTCCATGCCTTAAAAGGGATCAGCCTGCAATTTCGCAAGAGTGAATTTGTGGCAATTTTGGGGCAGTCTGGCTGCGGCAAAACGACGATGCTCAATATTATCGGCGGACTGGATCAGTACAACAGCGGAGATCTGCTGATCAACGGTCGCTCGACCAAGGATTATAAAGATCGGGACTGGGATACCTATCGCAATCATTGTGTGGGATTTGTGTTCCAGAGCTATCATCTGATCCCACATCAAACGGTTCTGCAGAATGTGGAACTGGCGCTCACGCTCAGTGGCGTCAGTAAGCAGGAGCGCCGCAAAAGAGCAATTGAAGCCTTGAAGCAAGTAGGACTGGGGAATCAACTGCGCAAAAGACCCAGCCAAATGTCCGGCGGACAAATGCAACGGGTGGCGATCGCACGGGCGCTGGTGAATAATCCGGATATTATTCTGGCGGACGAACCAACAGGTGCGCTGGACAGCGAGACCAGCCTGCAAGTGATGGATATCCTGCGGGAAGTCGCACAAGAACGGTTGGTGATCATGGTTACTCACAATCCGGAATTGGCGCAGCAGTACGCCACCCGGACGATTCGGATGCTGGATGGTGTGCTTGTATCGGATAGCAATCCCATGAGCGACGAAGAACTGGAAGCTGGCCACGTGGAGGATAAGAAGCGACTATCCGGGGCAAAGAAGGAGAAAAAGCCCAGCATGAAGCTGACCACCGCCTTTGGCCTATCGCTGAAAAATCTGATCGCCAAGCGCAGTCGGACGATGCTGACATCCTTTGCAGGTTCCATCGGCATCATTGGCATTGCTCTGATCTATGCCGTTTCGCAGGGCATGTCGACCTACATCAATATGGTGCAGGAGGATACGCTTTCATCCTATCCCCTGACCATTCAGAGCAGCACCATGGATCTGGGCAGCATGATGGCGGCTTTTATGGAAAGTGCCACATCGAAAGAAGAACATGAACAGGATGGGATATACAGCAAAGGGATGCTCTATGATCTTGTGAATGCGCTCGGTGCAACGGAAACGACAGAAAACGATCTGGCGGCATTCAAGATTTATTTGGAAAGTCTATGGGACGATGAAAACAGTCCGCTGCACGAGGCAATCAATGGGCTGCAGTATAGCTATGACCTACAGCTTCAGGTGTTTGTCAAAAATGTAGACGGCGAGATCATTGAATCGGATGCGAAAAAACTGCTACAGGAAATGCTCCTGAAAAACATGGGGACGAATGGGGGCTTTTTGCAGTCAGGTTCGAGTTCTATGAACTCTATGAGTTCCATGAGCACGATGTTTGGCGGCGGGAGCACCATGGTGTGGCAGGAGATGCTCAGCGGCGACAACGGAAAGCCGATCAACGACCTGTTGGAAAAACAATACGACCTGATCTACGGCAGTTGGCCCAACGCTTTTGATGAGATCGTGCTGGTGGTGGATGAAAACAATGAACTGGCAGATATGACGCTGTATGCGTTGGGCTTGAAATCGTTGGAGGAAATGCAGGCATTGATAGATGCGGCCATCGATGGCACAACGCTGCCCAACGAAACGGAACGCTGGAGCTTTGAAGAGATCTGCGACATGGAATTTCGGGTGATCCTTCCCGGAGACTGCTATATTCGGGATGAAAGCACGGGGTTGTATACAGATCTGCGAGAAAGCGAATCTGGAATGCTGTATCTGTACGACAATGCTACGGCGTTGCGCGTCACCGGCATCATTCGACCAAATGCAGAGGCTGCATCGGCAATGCTGACCGGATCGATCGGCTATACATCTGCGCTGACGGAGTATATCATTGAACAAGCGCACAACAGCGAGGCGGTACAGGCCCAGTTGCGCGACCCGAAAGTGGATATTTTTACCGGACTGCCCTTTGAAGATCATAGCGGCTCTATGACGGCGGAGGAAAAGGAAAAGGCGTTCAGGGACTATATCGATACGTTGGACGAAGCTGCGCTGGCAGATGCCTACATTGCCATTATGTCCATTCCTGAGGAAGCGGTACTGTCGTCGATGGTACAGCAGACGTTGGATACCATGACGATCCCGCAGATGCGCCAGACGTTGATCCAAGTTTTGGTGACACAGATGGGTATGAGCGAGGAAGATGTGGCGACCTATGTGGAAAACATGGAAGATGAGCGGGTTCTGGAGTTGTTTATCCAGATGATCACGGAGCAGGCAAAGATGCAATATGCCGAGCAGATGCATCAGCGTCTGGCGGCGATGTCGCAGGCGCAACTGGCCGGCCTGTTAACGGCTGCTATGGATGGCTATACGACTGAGCAATGTGCCCTGTATTATGAGGAAGTGCTGGAGTTCTCTGCATCGGACTATGAGAGCAATCTGGTGACGCTGGGTTGCCTGGACTTGGCTAAGCCTTCGGCGATCAACATTTATGCTTCCAGTTTTGAAAACAAGGAAGTGATCGAGCAGGCTATCGCAACGTATAATGCGCAGGTAGACGAGCTGCAGAAGATCAGCTACACCGACTATGTGGGGTTGATGATGTCATCGGTGACCACCATTATCGATGCCATTACCTATGTGCTGATCGCATTCGTATCCATTAGCTTGGTGGTCTCTTCGATCATGATCGGTGTGATCACGCTGATCTCCGTGCAGGAGCGCATCAAGGAGATCGGTATTTTGCGAGCCATTGGTGCATCGAAGCGCAATGTATCGAGTATGTTCAATGCTGAGACGGTGATGATCGGTCTGGCATCGGGCGGTATTGGCGTGGGGCTGACCTATTTGCTGTGTATCCCCATCAATGCGGTGATCTTTGCATTGACGGATATTGCGGGACTGAAGGCGTATTTGCCGTGGCAGGTGGCGGTAGTGTTGGTGTGCATCAGCGTACTGCTGTCGATGGTGGCTGGCGTGATCCCTGCAAAGTCTGCTGCCCGGAAGGATCCGGTGGTGGCCTTGAGAACGGAATAAAGCATAAGAATAGACCGCCCTTGGGCGGTCTATTTATTGCTTCTTTGCGGTGTCGATGCTATTGCCAAAGACGAAGAAACGGTCGTAGAGGTATTCCAAAACAAAATTGGCGAGCATGGTCAGAGCCAAAACCAGATAGGCATTCCAGAGCAGGTTTTCCGTCAGCACAGCGGTCCACCAAGTGGATAGCGGTGTGAACACCAGATAGAAGGCGGCTACCTTCAGCATGGCAAGGGGCACATTATTGGCGGAGCAAAACGTAAATTTGCGGTTGAGCGTGAAATTCCACAACACGCTCAGCACCAGCGACAGTAGGTGGGACAGCCACTCCTGCCACGCCAGCAACTCGAAAAAGAGGGCGTAACTTGCCACCTCGATGACACCGGCACTGATGGAAAAGAGGATGAACTTGACGGTGCGCAGAAATTCTTTTTTAGAGTCGGTCATAAAAAACCTCCCGGTGGTTGATAGGATCACTATAGCACATCTTTCCACCGGGAGCAAGTATTTTATTAGTCGTGGTAGATCTGATCCATGCACTCGTCCAGATAGTCCATCAAAGTGGCGTCCAGACGATCCAATGCTTCCTCTTGAATTTTCTCAGGGATACCGAAGAAGGCTTCTGCAATGGCACCGGCCATGGCTGCTTGTGTATCGGAGTCGCCACTAAGGGAAATGGCGTTGCGGATGGCATCTTCAAAATCCCGGGCTTCCAGGAAACACACGATGGCCTGAGGAACACTACCCTGACAGGTGACATCAAAGCGATAGCTAGGACGAATGGCATCGATGGTGAAGTCCAGATCGTAGTAATGCTGCTGTATGTAGTCGCGGATCTGCTCTTTGGCCTTTCCGGTGCGGGCCAGATAGACGGCAGCAGCAACGGCTTGGGCACCACGAATACCTTCGGGGTGGTCGTGGGTCACTTCTGCACTCCATTGGGCAAGACGTTCGGCCTCTTCCAGAGAGTCAGCCACCCATGCTACGGGGGAAACCCGCATGGCAGAACCATTGCCGAAACTGTTGTAAGGACCGGCATCGTCATGCATCAGCCAATCGAAAAACATTTCGCCGTAACCAGCATAAGGATACTGCCGCCCCAGAAGGCGCATATAGTGGCAGACGGCCCGTTTGAATTCCTCCTCGTGGGTGCAGTCGGCATCGACGCAGGCACAGGCGATAGCAATGGTCATGATGCTGTCGTCCGTGGGACGGCTTTGGACGGGGAAAAGTTGAAAATCTTTGGATTTGGTGCCGCCGAATTCGTAGAGAGAACCGGCAATGTCGCCAACAATTGCTCCGAGCATAGATTTTTACCTACTTTCTGATAAATTTAAGAGGGCTGCTTCTTGGAAACCACTACGCTGTCGAGAATGCCGTAGGCGACGGCTTCTTCGGCAGTCATGTAATAATCACGATCGGAGTCCGCCGCCACCGCTTCAACAGTCTTGCCGGTGGCTTCTGCCAGCAATGTATTGAGAATGGCTTTGGTGCGGCCGATGTTGCGGGCGTAGATCTCGATATCTGAGGCCTGAGAAACGCCCATGCCACCCAGAGGTTGGTGGATCATGACGGTGCTGTGGGGCAGCGCTGAGCGCATACCCTTGGTGCAGCAGGCGGCGATCAATGCCGCCATACTGGCGGCGGTGCCGCAAACCACAGCGCGTACCGGGGCCTGAATGCAACGGATGGTGTCGATGATGGCAAGACCGGAGGATACTTCACCGCCGGGAGAATTGATCTCCAGTACGATGGGTTGCTCAGAATCGATGTAGTCCAGATACTTCAGGCAATTGCCCACTTCGTAGGCTGTTTCGGTGGTGATGGGACCGTAGAGAAAAACGGTGCGGGTCTTACGGAAGAAATCACCGCCGTCGGCATTGTATACATCGAACGTGGAGTATTTCATGATACACCTCCTTAGAATCCGTAGTGCTTATCGCTGCCGGAGCCACCGGGAATCAGAATCACATGGGGAATATTGGCGGCGGCGTAGAGGTTGCGCAGCTTCACCGGCAGTGCATCGCTACTTTCCACAGCGTATTGGAGCATGGGCAGCGGCAGGGTGGTATCACTACGACGACCCAAGCAGTTGCGCATCGCCAAGATCACCTGCACGGTGTCGGAAGCGGTTTTCTGGGTAGCACCGCCGGAAACCGGCATGGCAAACTGACGGTTGGACTCATTGTAAAGACGGAAAATTTCCTGCCAAAGGGCGGCTTGTGTCTTGTCACCACAGGCGTGATATCCGTAAATCAACGCCCGCATGGCGAAATCATCGCCGGTGTAGGCAAGCATGGTCCACAGCCGTAGCGCCCGCTCTCGGGAAGTGTCGGGGCCAATACCCAAATAATTCAGGCAGGCATCCAATCGCAGGGCGTGTATATCGCCGGTGGTGCCGTCCTTGCGGGTATTCATGGCCAAAATATCGCTATCAAAGCTGAGCAGTGTCCGCACCTCGAGAAGACTCAACTGCTGAGCCTTCATATCAAAATAGCATTTCTCTTCCGGGGGGATCAGAGTGCAGGGCATATTCAAAAAAGCGCAGTCGCCCAAGGTTTGCAGGGCATCGGTATGCTGCAGGATGGAAAGGCAGGTGTTGCGGTAGTCTTCCCGCTGATAGACCGCCAGCATCAGATCCAAAATCTGTGTGCTAAGCTGCTGATACTGGGTGTCCTGCTTGTGACAGAGCAATCGACCCACGTGCTTGAAATAGGTCGCCATGATTTGCTTGGTCTCATAGTTACGGTTCAGGGCGCCGTGGACCACATTACGCACGGTTTCATTCTTCATATGTATTACCTCCTTTTATTTCCTACACCTATATAATCGGAGAGAATATCATTTTGTCGAACGAAACGGTGATTTTTTTCTTATAAAATCAGCGGAGCTGGTCGTCGGTTTCCGTATCGTCATTGTAAAGGCCCTGCCGGGTGGCCATACGCAGGGCATCTGCCCGATCATGGGCAACCAACAATGTCCGGTAATTGCGGGCACATTGGACACAAGTGTGCAGGTGCGCATTGATTCGGGCGGCATTTTGGAAATATTGGGCATCCGGACCTGCGGCAAAGATCAGGTCGGTCATCTCTTCAAAGCTCAGATGTGCTTTCATTGGCTTGTCCTCCGGTGGCAGCGTGGTGTTTCTTCATTTTAGATGTGATCCAACTGGAACTATCGGTGATGTCACGCACCGATAATCGGAATGGGAGCTGTCCACGCAGACCGTCCGAGGTCGGTTCGGCCAGTTTTTCATATAAAGGCTGCAAAACCTTCATGGGAATGGGACAATCCAGCACCCGCTCCAGTTCCTGCACTGCAATGTCTGCTGCAGTACGCAGGGTGCAATCGTGAAGGATGTGGGCCACATCCGCCGGGCAACCGTTACTGCCGGAGCCGCTGACGGCGGCGGTGAGCTTATTGAGAAGGAAGGCAATGATCTTATCCGGTGTGGTACGCAGGCTGCATACCTGCGTGATGGCCTCAAACAGCTCTTGCCGCCGTTGGAAAATCACGGCGATGTCTTCATGGGCATCGGGAAGCAAGAGAAGCTGCGCCTGCGCATCATAGGAAAGACACTGGCTCAGGTGGTATTTGGTGGCCAAACAGTCGTTGCGCTTATTACGGATGATCTGATACAAGTAAGCATTGCGATCGGCTGCGGTGGAGTCGGCAAATTTTGCCGCAAAAAGGGAAAGCCGACTGAGAACGACCATGGAAACTTCCTGTACCAGATCTTCCCGTTCCTCCGGTAGCAGGGTGCATTGACGCAGGATGTACAAAGTGTCGGCGCGGAGAATATCATAAAGCCGGGCATATTCCGTGGCACTATCCGGCCGGGAGAGCATCCCTTTGATGCGTATAAACACTTCATCGGAACCAAAACGCATATCTTCGACCTCCTTCTTGGAAACGCAGTAGCGTGGAGAGAACTTCGACGGGATTTGCGCCGCTTCTCCACATAATACCACTATACCACCATTTTTGCAAAACGGAAAGGGATAAAATGTTTTTTGGAAAAACGTTCGACAAAATCGGTGTAAGGGAGATTATATAAATGTAACCGAAAGACAGAGCAAAAGAAGGAGGAAATGCGATGACGACCCTCAGACAAGAAGCCATCCGCAGGTATATTGCGGACAACTATCCCAATTCTCAGATCGTCGCTTACGATGATGCCGACAGTGGTCTGACCTTTTATACGGAAGAAGCGTTGGCAGATCTGAGCACAGATTGGTTTCCGTTGAGTTGCCACAAAGATGCGGATACGGGCAGAATGGTCTTTGGTGGCCGCAGCAACGTGGCTCATACTTATACGGAAGGTGAGACGGGCGCCGGAAAGACCACCCGTTTTGTGATGCAGAGCATCCGGGCATTGTCGGATATGGCTTCCAAACCCAGTTTTTTGGTGGTGGATATCCATGGCGAGATCGTAGAGAATCTGTATACCCACCTGCGGCAACAGGGCTATGAGGTGCGTATCCTCAACTGCGATGATCCGGCCCATTCGGATACCTTTAATCCCTTTCAATGCCTGATCCGTAGTTGCTTGGATACGGGAAGCCTCAGCAACGAGGGCTACAACATGATCCGCAAGCTGGCGGAATTGATGCAGCCCGTGAATTCGACGCAGGATCCGATTTGGGATCAAGGCGCACGATCTTACACAAACGGCGCAATCCTAGATAAGTTTGAGGATCTGATGGCAGGGCAGATCCCTGCAGAGTGCATCACACTCTACAATATTATAGAGAATCACTATTGGCTGCGAGGAAAATTGGGCGGCTTTGGCAGCGGACTGCGCAGTATTGAGCATTACGGGAAAAAGCCTCAGTCGGCGCTGTCCGTGCAGAAGATGATGTCCGTGACTGACAATGCCGAGAAGACCAGAGCTTCTTATTTCGGCGTGGTGGAAAATCACTATGATGCCTTCGGTCAGCCGTCGCTGTATCAGCTCTCCTCCAACAGCACTGTGGATATCGAGCAATTTCTGGAGCAGCCAACGGCAATCATCATCCAATCGGGCAATACCAATGTGGGAGATCACCTGATCTCGCTGATGGTCAACGAGATCTACAGCGCCGTGGTTCGCAAAGGCAGAGCGTTGGCTGGTAAAAAGTTGCCCCGGCCGATCCACTGCTTCCTAGATGAATTCGCGAACTGTAACATTGCTGCCGGAGATGAATTCATCAAGATGCTGACCACTTCTCGCAAGTTTGGTATGCATTGGCATTTGCTGCTACAGTGCGATGCCCAATTGGATCGCAAGTATGACAAAAACATCGCCCGCATCATCCGCGCCAACTGCACGGAGATCTTTATGGGTTCTCAGGACTATGAGACTATGCAGCGATTCGCTCGATCCTGTGGGCAGAAGACTGTGGAATCGCTGGAATCGATGATCCTGCAGCAAATGCCGGCACTGGAAGTGACGGACCTGATGACGGTGGATCGCCTGAATCTGATGCAGGAGGGCGTGATGTACATTAAATCCAGTCGATATCCCTTACTGCGCTCCTATGTGGAGGCTTTCTATAATTGTGAAGAATATCAATGCGTGACAAATATCGACGAGGTCTATCCGCACAACGATTTTGACTACACCCAGACGGTGTTCTATCCCACGGATATTCCGCAGGATATGCAGATGGAGGAATACATGCTGCTGCAGTATTTGCATGAGTATGGCCCGACCCACGTGGTGGCGCTGGAAGCGGTCTTGCCGAAGACGGCTGTACGACCGGCTCTGCGCAAACTCCAGCGTCAGGAATATGTGGTGGTGGAGGACAACATGGTAAGGCTGACGATGAAGGAAGGAACTTATCGCCTGATGAAGCGGCCGGAAGAGGAGTTGACGGAAAGTGACGGCGTGACTGATGGGGCTTCTGAGGATCATAACACGCCCGTAATGCCTGAGCTTGTGGATCCTTTGGATGCAAGCATCGCCGGACTCGATCTGGTTTCTTATGATGATTACTTTGTTCTGCCAATCGCTTTGCCGGATATGACGACCCAACTTGTGCAACTGAATATGGTACCGGAGGATATGGTTCAGCTTTTGTGCCGATATGCATCCGAACGATCTTTGGGCAATGGTCGATCCACGCCGGAAAGCACGGATCGTCGGATGGTGTTCGAGATTCTGGAGGCTTTTATTGGCAGCAATGAATTCTACAGCAAGCAGGAATGGGTGGACGCCTTTGAAGAACAGCTCAAGAAATTGCGCCGATTGACGCTGTTCTCGCCACGGGGCATTCGGCTCTTTGAAGACAGCCTGCGGGAGCTGCGGGATGAACTGACTTTGGGTAATATCCTAGAGATCCGCAAGATCATCCGTGGCAGCGAATAACGTGTACCCGGCGACAAATAGTGTCGCCGGGTAATTTCTATTATTGCAATATATGCAGAGGAATGGTAAACTGAAGAAAAAGGGGGTATGCCGGATGCAATATCGAGTGGACGATCCCAAATGGGGATTTTACACCCTGTTTGATACCTGCACCGGAGCGTATTTTCGCAGCGACATTCTGGATGAAGCAGGGCTAGATACGGGAAAAGATCCATTTATGGCATCTTACCCCCATTTGATCGATGTGGGCATCATGGGGCATTGTATCCATGGCAGTACCGGACTGTGTGCCAAGGCGGGCATTGGGTGCTACCAAAGTGGTCTGCGGCGACAAGAGCCCAATATGACATTGGAAGATTTTCGTACCATTGCGGAGCAGTCCCGGGGACGATGCAATCAATTTGCATTGGGTGGTCGGGGAGATCCGGACCAACATGAACATTTCGCAGAAATTCTGGCCATTTGCCGGGAAAACGGTTTGGTGCCGAATTTCACGACCTCCGGTTATGGGATGAGCGCTGCGTTGGCGGCGTTGTGCAAGGTCTACTGCGGTGCGGTGGCGGTGAGCTGGTATCGCAGTAGCTATACCCTGTCCGCGATAGAGTTACTACTGCAAGCCGGAGTGCGAACCAACATCCATTACGTTCTGGGGAAGAATACGCTTTCGGAAGCCATTGACCGCTTGCGAAGAAATGATTTTCCTCGGGGCATCAATGCGGTGATTTTTCTGCTGCATAAGCCGGTGGGGCAGGGAAAAGCGGAAAATGTGTTGCAGTCCTCGGATTCGGGGCTGGAGGAATTTTTTCGGGAGTTAGATCGGGTCCACCCATTTAAGGTTGGGGTGGATAGCTGCACTGTACCCGGCGTGTTGCGACATTGCACAGCCGTGCAGCCGGCCTATCTGGATACTTGTGAAGGCGGTCGCTTTAGCTGCTATATCGGTGCGGATATGGTCATGGTGCCCTGCAGTTTTGATGCGCAAGGGCAATATGGGGTGTCTTTACGGGATCGAAGCATCGAAGAGGGCTGGAACAGCCCACAATTTGAGGCCTTTCGCAACAGGATGCGTACTGCTTGCCCAAGCTGTGAAAAACGGGAACTGTGCATGGGCGGCTGTCCGCTGATGGGGCAGATCGTACTGTGCGACAAAATCGAAAAGGAGAAAATGCTATGAAATTCAGAACAGATTTCGTGACGAATTCCAGCAGTAGCAGTTTTTTGCTGGTGCGTGTCCACTCTGCGACGCTGGATGCGTATTTGCGAGAGCATCAACTGGAGGATCTTTTCTGGAACGTCGAATACTTATATGAAGAAGAGGAATTGCCGCTGCGCGCGACGCTGCGTCCGAGCTTCGCTCTGAGCCTGTGCAACATTTTATATCACTTTTTGGATGATATGGAAAACTATATGCGCTTTGTGATCAAGGATACGGAATCGGTGAAGGCGCTGATCCTGTTTTTGCAGGAAAATCGGCAGCGCATTGATGAAGAGGCGGAAGGCATCCTTCGGGTGGAAGTGGCTGGCAGCGGTAGTTGGATGCTTTATGAGCATCAACTGGAGTATCGGGAGCATCAGGGTGCTTTGACTACGGTGGACTACAGCAAAGATCAATATGACCCAGAGAAAAGGGTACAAACATTTGACTTGACCCATGATGTCGTTGGTATCGATGCTGTGGCGCAGGGAGAATTTGATCTTACCGTGTGGGATTACGAGGATTGACGGCAGGAGTAGTAGAGAATTGCGGGGCGGTTTCGGCTGCTCCGCAATTTTTCGTATGCGGAAAAGCGTATTATTTGCTTGCTAAATGATTTGGAAGTGCTATAATAATTGGGAATGGAGCAAGGAAAACCACAAGATGCGCAGATAGTTCTTCGTTGGAACGAAGAATGAATACAATGCAGAGGGCTTCGCTCGAACGAAGAAAGCTGGTGACGCAATGCAATACATGACGGTAAAACAGGCGGCACAGAAATGGGGCGTGACGACCAGACGGGTGCAGGATCTGTGCAAGCAGGGCAGAGTTCTGGGTGCGCAGCGATGGGAGCGGAGCTGGATGCTTCCGGCGGATGCCACCTATCCCATCCATAAGATGGACGAACACGCACGATATCATCTGCCGATGCCGCGGAAAAGCCCATTTTTGGATATGACCGACCTATACAACGAACCGGGCTCGGCGCAGGCGGCGATTGATGCGCTACGGGACCAGCCGGAGGCACAGGAGCTTCTGGCGGCAGAGATCGCTTATGCGCAGGCGAACATCGATGCGGTCTATGATTGCGCACAGTCGATCTTGTCCAGTCACTCCGGCTTTTACAGCGTGATCGCCGGTGGTATGCTGCTGGCGCAATGTGCGCTGTGGAAGGGCGACGAAGTGATGTGGAAAATGGCGAAGATGCACATCTGCGAAGCACCTTGGCACAATACGCTGGATCAGAGTATTATCGGCCTTTCCCTGTCGGCGGTAGAGCTGGGAATTCGCAATACCCGGGATTTCCCGGATTGGTTTACCAGCGGATGTTTTGAAAAACTGCCTGCGGATGCCCATCCGGCGGCGAAAGTATTCTATGTTCGGTATATGATGGCGCTGGCGCACGAGCGAGCGATGGATAAGCAGGCCACGCACAGCGAAAACGGCCTCAATTATATGCGTTTTATGCCCATGCTGATCGAGCCGTTTATTGCACAGGCTGTGGTGGATAAGACGGTGTTGGTGGAGATCTACTTGCGGCTGCTGTGTGCAGCGGCATACCAAAGCAACGGACAAATCGAGAAAGCGACGGAGCATGTAGATCGGGCGATCGCATTGGCGTTGCCGGATATGCTACTGGCACCCATGGTGGAATTGCGGCGCCAACTGGGCTATTTGCTGGATGATCGGCTGGCGCTGCAGGATCAGGAAGCGCTTAAACAACTGAAAATACTGCACAAGCAGCAGCATGCAGGTTGGACAAAGCTACACAATGCGGTGCTAGAGCGGCAGTTCTCCGCACGGTTGTCGGTACGGGAACGGGAAGTGGCTCGGTTGGCGGCTTACGGATTGTCGGACGGACAGATCGCAGAGCAGCTCATGCTGTCAAAGTCTACGGTGAAGTCTTTGATATCCATGGCAAAGAATAAAACCGGGGCGATAAAAAGAGCAGACTTGGCAGAGTTTGTGTAAAGATTTTCCATCTTTTTTTCGGTCTGAGGCAGGATGATTTTTCCGGATCGATCCGATATACTGTTGCTATAACGTATGGTATAGAGAAACGTTGATTTTAATCGGAAAGGAGCGGGCGCCATGTGGAGTCAACATGATCAGCCACGGGAAGGTGACCTGTATAAACGGGTAACTGTCGCCGGACACCAATTTGAACTCAGATACGGCTATTATGAAGAGCAAGAGCGATTATCGTATCCGCCGGTGGTGCTGTTCCCGGACTTGTCTGAGGGGTTGCTACACTGCGAAAAAGGATATCCTTTGGTGACACAGGTGCAGGATCCTTGCGAATTCTACTGTCCGAAGAAAGGCGCGCCGGACAACTGGTGCGGCGACTGCAGCCACTATGAGGCGGAACATCGGGAGATCGGCATTTGCCGATGCGAACATCGAAGAAAGTTATCCGAAGAGGGAGGTATATAAAATGAAGAATGTGTGGATGAAAAGAATTGTGAGTCTGGTACTGTGCTTTGCGCTGGTGCTGGGTTATCTGCCGGGGTTGAGCCGAGCAGCAGAGCTGACTACCAGTGACCGGGTGGCGGATCCGTCCACCATGGATAGCTGGAAGGAGCTATTCTTGGGCACACCTTTGACCACCGATAATGCAGGCGGTGTTTGGACGGACAAGTCCGTGTTCACCGATGCCTCGGCTTTTGCCGATACCGGCATCAGCCAGAATGAGACGGATAGCTTCCTGGTGGCCTTGTCTGCGATTGCCGCTACGATGTCGGTGACGGGTATGTCCAATGTGCCTACCGATACGATGCTGATCCTAGACGTCTCCGGCTCCATGAATGACAACGAGGGCAACAACGATGTGGCAGAGGAGCTGGTGAGTGCGGCCAATGAATCGATCCACTCCCTACTGCAGACCAATAATTACAATCGAGTGGGCGTTGTGCTGTACGCCGGCGACAGCTCCAACTCTAACAACAGCGATGAGGCAATCGTGATCCTGCCGATGGGTCGCTATACCACCGGTGACGATCAGCAGTACCTGTCTTACTCCGTGACCACGGAAGGAGGAGGTCGGAATCCCCAAACAACGGAAACGGTGTCTGTGGACAGCGATGTGGTGTACGAAGGTACCTCTACCAAGCCTACTGCCGTCAGTAAGGACGTCGTAGGTGCCACCTACATCCAAAAGGGCTTGTATCTGGCCATGGAGCAGTTTGTCGCATCCGGCAACAGCACCAGTGTGGAAGATACCGTATTGGGAACGCTTAATCGTAAGCCTGTGGTGGTGCTGATGTCTGACGGTGCTCCCACTTTGGGTACGACCGATTTCACCAATCCCGGTCAATATAATCTGGGCAACGGATCCAGCACCAGCGCTGCGTTGGGCTTTGTGACCCAGTTGACCGCAGCTTATGTCAAAAGTCAGATCGAGGCAAAGTATAACACCGCCTGCTTGTTCTATACCTTGGGTCTGGGTACCGACAACGATGCGGTGGCCACCAGTGTGTTGAATCCTGCAAATTCCTCCACTGCCATCAATGACTTCTGGGCACTGTATAATCAAGCGGAAGTGGGGGGCAAGGTGACGGTGCGCAGTTCCGGTGGCTCCAATGGCCCCGGCGGCCCCGGTGGCTCCGGCGGTTCCACGAGCCTAACTGTAACGAAAATTAGCCAAACGCTGAAGCAGAACTATGTGGACAGCGCCGTTTCTGTGTCCAGCAATACTGATCTGGCAGCAGGTCTGAAAGAAGCCTTCCAAAAAATCGTTGGTATCATTCAGCTCCAGTCTCGGTATTTCCCCACGTTGGTAAGCGAGAGCGAGGACCTGTCCGGCTATGTGTCCTTCGTGGATCGGATCGGTGCGTATATGAACGTTACCGATGTAAAGGGCATCCTTATTAACAACGTGCTCTATTCCGGTGCGGATCTGGCGGTGAACTTTGCTGCAAACCAAAACGGTGGTGCATTGGGCACTGCAGAGAATCCTACCGAGTTGGGTCTTGAAATGGTGGCAGCCGTCCGCGCCCGTCTGGGTCTGGACAGCGATGACACCGCACGGACCTTGATCGCACTGGCCTATGAGTACGGTCAGCTCAGCTACACCAGTGCTACCCGATTCTCCAACTATATCGGCTGGTATGCCAATGCCGCCGGCGAATTCTTGGGTTTCTGGCACGAGAATATCACCACAATGCCGGAAGCAACCGGAAATGTGGAGACGGATCCTGTCTACATTATGAAGTCCTACGGCTATCTGGGCGCAGTTGATGAAAGCCATGGTGTGGCAGCCTCCGATATGATGTATGCCACCGTGCAGGTGCGCCAGAACATCGCCACCGGCGAGCAGATGGTCGTCTTTGCGGTGCCGGCTGCATTGATCCCTGTGATTAACTATCAGGTTACTCTGGATCAGAATAATGATCTGACCGGATTGGAAGCTGTGGGCGCTCAGTATCCCATTCGACTGGTTTACGAGGTGGCGCTGGACGATGCGATCGACCCCTTTACGGTGTATGATATGGTGTCCGATGAGTATCTGGCAGCCAATACTGATGACAATGGCAAGATCCATTTCTATACCAATCAGTATGAGACGGATAATTCCACCGGTTACAATTGCGTCAATACTTACGCTTACTTCAATCCTTCTCGGCAGAATGATCAGTACTACTATCAAGAGAATACACCGGTCTACGCCGACGATCAGGGTACTCCCTATACCGGCGAAAGCCAGCCTGCTGGCACATATTACCGGGCTTACACCGTGTATGTCAACGATAATGGCACCCTGCGCACCGAGGTGCATTATCGTCCTGTGGCGGAGGATATCCTGAAGGAGACTGTCCGTGCGGAAGATGGATCCTGGTATATCCCGGAAGGTCATGTACATCTGAATTTGGAGGTCTATTCCGCAACCAAGGAATCCAACCTCACCGGAACCCTGACGGAAGTGAATGTTCCCTTTGTGGATACCGAGGATCACTCTTTGGGTGATACCGGCTACAACTTCGTTGTCGGTGATACGTTGGGCAACAATGGCCGCCTGACTTTGACCCCGGCTACCGGTATTGCGATCACCAAACTGATGGCGGAGGGTGCAACAGCTCCGACCAGCGCATTCCAGTTTGTGATCACCAATCTGTCCGATGAGACAGACAATAACAACTATCCCGCCAGAGTGGTCCATGCGGATGGCAGCCAGTCGGTAACTGCGGTTCAGTTTGACAACGGCAAGGCTACCGTGGCACTCAACGCTGGCGAAACCATCTACATCGGCGGCATGAGCGCAGGTACGGTGCTGTCCGTGACGGAAGTGGAGACGCAGGAATATTTGGCGAATACCTCCTCTGTGGAAGTGACTGTAGTAGCCGGTCATCTGGCACCGGTGCAGTTCATTAACGCAGACCGGGGTACCGGTAACCTGACCGTAGCGAAGGAAGTTCTGCACGATTTGGGCAGCAATTATACTCTGCCGGAGGATCTGCAGTTCCAGATTCGGGTGCAACTGACTGGTATCGGCACTGCCAACGCCCAGTTCCAAGTGCTGCTCAACGACGGCACCAAGAGCAGTATCACTACCGATGCCAATGGCAGCTTCCTGTTGACCATGTCCCACGACGAGCAGATCACCATTCTGGGTCTGCCCGCCGGCACTGTAGCAACGGTGGTTGAAGAGGATCCCGGTACGGGCTTTACTGCGTCCTACTGGGAAGATGGTCATACGTCCGACGGTGTTGTGACCATTGTCGACGGTGCAACGGTCAATGTGGCGGTCATGAACCGCTACACACCGGAAGTGGTGTATCCTGTGAATGTGGAACTGTCCGGCACGAAGGTCTTCGAAATCGCTGATGGGGACTGGGGTGACGCAGAATTTACTTTCCATCTCCAAAAGTGGTCCGAAAGCGGTTGGACGACCATTGCTACGGCTACTGTGAATCAGGAGAACAACACCTTTAACTTCGATGGTGTGTTGCAGGAACAGCAGTTTGATACCCCCGGCGCCTACTACTACCAAGTGGTGGAGGTCAACGGTGGCCAGACCATCGATGGCATTACTTATGATGCTACGATACATACCTTTGGTGTCATTGTTTCCGATGCGGATATGGACGGTCGGTTGGAGATCAGCAACGTGATTTCCTACCATACCGGCAACGAATTTACGAAGGATGCCGACGGCAACTGGCAGATCGAAATCAGTTTCCACAACCACTATAATGCATCGGGTTGTACCGTAGTTTTGGATGTGCAAAAGCGGCTGGAGAATCGATCCAAGAGCCCATTGGTGTCTTTGGCGGGTTATCAGTTCGGTCTGTACGATGCTAACGGCGATCTGGTTGCAGTTTCTGAACTGTCTGACGGCGTGGGCGAAGCTCGCTTCCTGTTGAAGTATGAACTGGAAGATGAGGGCACCCATACCTATACCCTGAAGGAAATCGTTCCGCAGAATCCGGTCAATGGTATGCAATACGCCGAAACCACTTACACCGTGGTGGTGAAAGTGGTGGATAACGGTGACGGTACTACTTCAGCTTCCATCGTCAGCATTGATGGTGTGACGGATTATGATACACCCGTATTTGAGAATGTGTATACCCCGCAGGCTACCAGCCTGAACATCAACTTTGTCAGTAAGGCTCTGACCGGCAGAGATCAGATCGCCGGTGAATTTACCTTCGAAGTCCGGGATGCGGATGGTACTGTGGTTGCCACCGGTACCAACGATGCAGAAGGTCAGGTAACATTTGATCGGGCGCTGTATTTTGATGCCGTGGGCATCTACTTCTACACCGTAGTGGAAACCGGCACGGACGGTAACGGCATCGTCGTGGATCGGACTGTGCATACTGTCATGGTGACTGTGGTGGATGACAACGGTGTCCTGAAGGCAACGCATAGTGTGCTGGATGAAGTGGGCGCAAGCATTGTCTTCCGCAACACCTACACTGCGAAGGCAACCCAGTACACCATCGGTGGCACGAAGGTGCTCACCGGTAGAGTGCTGCTCAATGAGGAGTTCACCTTTGTTCTGAACGAAGCGGATGATCAGGGCAATGTCCTTTCCGATGGCATCCGTTTGACCGCAAAGAATTTCACGAATGGTAGCTTCACATTTGATGCGCTGACCTTCACGGAAGCAGGTACATACTACTATGTGGTGTCCGAAATTACTTCCAGCAGCGCCTCGTATGGCATCCATTTTGATCAGAGCAAGTATTTGGTGACTGTCACCGTGACCGACAATCTGAAGGGTAGTCTGGAAGTGACCGATGTCAGCATGCAGGTCATCGGCGGTGAATCTGCGGAGCAGATCGTATTCAACAATACTTATATTCCCAATCCCACTTCTGCACAGATCCCCGGCAACAAGACGCTGGAGGGCAAGGTTCTCGGCGGCGGTGACTTCCGCTTTGAGCTGTATGCCTCTGATCAGAACTGGACACAGGGCGCATTGCTAGAGACTGTGGAAAACGGCGCAGACGGCAGCTTCAACTTTGCTTCCATCCGCTATGAGACCGCAGGTACATGGTACTATCTGGTGAAGGAAGTCAACGGCGGTCAGACCATCGACGGCGTGACCTATGATGCAACGGTGTATCGGATCCGTATTGATGTGACCGATGATCTTGTGGGCAATCTTCATGCACAAGTTCACGTCTATGACGATGCCGGTGTGCCGCAGCAAGGCGTGGAATTTGTCAATATCTATACTGCAACTGGTGAGGATGACGTGACCATCGAGGGCACGAAGACCCTGAATGGTAAGGATCTTGTGGACGGTATGTTCACCTTCGAACTGGTGGATGCCGAAGGCGATGTGATCGCCATGGCTACCAATAAGAACGGCAAGTTCGAGTTCACCATGAACTACGGCGTGGAAGACGTGGGCAAGACCTACACCTATACCGTCCGGGAAAAGAACGGCGGTCAGACCATTGACGGTATCACCTACAGCGACGCCCAGTACACCGTGACCGTGACGGTCAGCGATGATGGCAAGGGCAATGTGGTAGCGACCGCAACGATGGTTGGCGACCTGAGTTTTGTCAACGAGTACAAGGTGACCGGCAATGCTTATGTGACCATCGTGGGCAACAAGACTTTGGCGGGCAAGGATCTGAGCGGAAACGAATTTACCTTCGAACTGTATCAGACCGACGAGAGTTTCACCATCACCGGCGACGCACTACAGGTGGTAACCAATGGCGCCGATGGCAGCATTCGTTTTGCGGATGTTGCGCTGGATGTGGCAGGCACTTACTATTTTGTGGTTCTGGAGAATACGACGCCGATGGAAAATGTGACTTTTGACACGGCTCGTTACCTTGTGACTGTGGTGGTGTCCGATGATGGCAAGGGTGGCTTGATGCAGGAAGTGACCTATGTCCGTAGCACGGATGTGACCAAGGAAACGGTGGAGCAGATCCTGTTTGCCAATGTGTATACGCCCGATCCTGATCCGGTGACGGTGGAGATCGTGGTCAACAAGACTGTGACCAATTTGAGCAGTGAACAGATCGGACCCGACGGCTTCAATTTCCTGCTGGAGAACGTGACTTTGGGCGAGTACATGAGCGCCGTGTCCGATGTCGACGGTGTGGCAGTCTTCCGGCTGACCTTTACGGAAGCGGATATTGGCAAGGTCTACACCTATAAGCTCAGCGAGGTCAACGATGGCAGAGAAGGTGTGATTTACAGCACCGCAGTGTATAATATCACCATTACCGTGACGCTGAATGAAGACAACACATTGATGGTGGATATCCTCAACAACGGTGCCGATGTGGAGACGGTGGAAGGTGCATTTGAGAACATCTACGCACCCGATGTGAATCCCGATACCGGCGATGTGCGGCTGTCTGCTTGGATCGCATTGATGGCTCTGAGTGCAGGCTCGATCGTGACTATGACGACCCTGCGCAAGAAAGAGAAGCAGGACGAGGAATAACCCTGTAAGATAACCATAAACGATGTCGGGAAACAACTGTTTCCCGACATCATGGTTTTCTATGTCGCAAGATGCTTGTAAGAACCGGATATATACCTTGCCTATAAGAAAAGGAGAAAGATATAGGAAAGCAACCGGCGTTGTCAGAAGAGTGGATGATTTGGGACGAAGAAATGTTGATTTCATAATCCTTCTGTGGTATTGTATTATCAAACCCCATAACAAAATAACCAGACTGGAGGAAATATAAATGGCAAAGAAATTATGTGAGTTATGTCAGAAGGAACATGAAAGCGATATGCGTTTTGGCATAAGATTATGTCAGAGCTGCCTTGATGGTTATTCCCAAGCTATGCGTGGTAATATTGAGGTGGCTACCCAATTCTCCAACCCGCAAAACTTTCCAAACGCTTCGGAACAGGCAAAGAAAATTATCATTGGTAGCGTTGCAAATTGCATCCAACGAGCAGAAGCCGACGCCCAGGAAAAGCACCAAGAAAACTTGCAACAGAAGGAACTCGAAGAAAAAGAACACAGAAGAGAGTCCTATGCAAAGGCTGTTGGGGTCACATACAAAGCAAAGATTGACGACACCGACTCGACGGTTGATAGCTGGTACGCAGACATCGGCAAAAAAATCAAAGGTTGGGCGAAATGGATTTTTATCGTCGAAGCGAGTATCACCGTTATTGGCGCCATTGTTATGCTGTTTACGGCGGAAGATGGCGGAATGATTTTTACGGCGTTGCTTACATTGATTCTTGGTCCTTTTCTTGCGTGGGTATCTTCGTGGATTCTGTATGCCTTCGGTGAATTAGTTGACAAAACCTGCGAGAACGAAAGAAATACACAAAACATTTTGAAACTAATGTTGGAAAACAATGCACAAAAAGATAAGGACTAACTTCACAAACTCCTTTGCTTAATGCAGAGGAGTTTTTTGTTTTGTGCGGTATAATCTCCGTCAGTTTACAGATACTAACAGCGTAATTTGTAAAATTTATGATGTAGGGGCGGCTATTGGTCGTCCGCGGGCGATCGGTGATCGCCCCTACGAGAAAAGGAGAAAGATATAATGAAAGCAACCGGAATTGTCAGAAGAGTGGATGATTTGGGGAGAATCGTGATCCCCAAGGAGATCAGAAGAACCCTGCGCATCCGTGAGGGCGACCCTCTGGAAATCTATACGGAAAAAGATGGAGGCGTCATTTTTCGCAAATATTCACCCATGGGGGATCTACAGGAATTTGCGGCGCAGATGTGTGACGCCATCGGTAGCAGCACCGGATGCATTGCAGCGGTGTCGGATCGGGATGGGATTATCGCTCTATCCGGCGCACCAAAACGGGATCTATTGGACAAACCGAATTCGGAGGCTCTTGGGAAGCTGATGGAGCAGCGCAAGCTCTATCGGTATGAGACCGGCGCACCATCCATTCCGGCGGCGGAGGGCGTTGAAAAATACCATTTGGGTGTGGCGGTACCGATTCTGTGTCAGGGGGATCTGATGGGTAGCGTACTGTTGCTGTTGGGTGAAGGAGACACACCGTTGGCGGAATCTGACCAGAAACTGGCGCGCACAGTCGCTGATTTTCTGGGCAAGCAAATGGAAAACTAAGGGCCCGGGGAAAGGCCTGTCTTTAAGAACTCTGTCACAAATATGTGGCAGAGTTTCTCACTATTTGTGGAAAATGACTTGAATTTTACCGGGAAGATGATATAATAAATATGACAATCATTACTGTAAGGAGTGCATTTTTATGGATATGCTCAAAAAAGTCTTCCCTTATTCTTTCGGCGTGAAGGATGTTACCAATTTGGTCGTGAAGATCATCGTCTATGTTGTGGCGGGTGCGATCGCCAGCGTTCTGATCGGTGTGTTGGCCAATATTCCAGTTGTCGGTTTCATTATTGGTTTGCTGGGCGGTTTGGTTGATCTGTATGTTTTGATCGGCATCGTTCTGGCTGTTCTGGACTTCTTGAAGGTTCTGAAGTAATTGAACGAATACATAAAGAGGACGCATCATGCGTCCTCTTTTATATTTTTTAACGATCATTCATCCAGAGCCCGGCTTTATTTTTCATCCGATCCAAAATATGCACCAAGGTGTCTGCTTCTTCGGGGGTCAGATCGTCGGTCAGTAGGGCGTCCCACTCCTGCAAGATCGCGCGGATCTGGGGCAACAGAGCAATGGCTTTTTCTGTGGGGTACAGCTCCAGAACTCGCTTGTCCGTGGCAGATGGGGTGCGAGTGATATAACCCTCTTCCTCCAAAAAGGCAGCCTGCCGTGCCACGTTGCTTTTGTTGATGTAGATCTGCTGGGCAAGTTGATCCTGAGAAATACCGGGATTGCTGCAGATACGCAGAAAATAACTGATATGACAGCCTTTTAGACCGTAAACGGCCATTCTTTCGCTGCGAAACTGTGTGCCGCAGCGGGCAATGGCTAGAATATTAAAGGTGAGTCTGGACATAAGGCTGCCTCCTGTTGATACATCTATATTCAGTTTAACACTTCAGAGGGTGATTTGTAAAGGTTTTTGTTGCGTAAATTTTGTGGATGTGCTATTGTGTTATCAAAAAGAAAGGGTGACGAAGAATGAAAAGAAAAGTGGTGGCCCTTGTGGCGGTGGTGTTGCTGTTGGCGATGAGCATCAGCGGCTGTAATCTGGAGGCACTGAACGATGCGTTGGATCGATTCTATCAGCAGTTTCAGATGGGGATGATGACTCCCTTTGAGGAAATGGAGTATGTCCGACCGGAAATGGCAGAGTTTCGCACCTTGCTACAGCAAACGTTGGAGGAGATTCCGACTCAGACGGATGCAGATGAATTGATGAAATCGGTGTATGCGCTCTATACCTTTTATTACGATTTTTCCACCAATTATAATCTGGCCAATATCCACTACTTCCTGAACATGACGGATATTTACTGGCAGCAGGAGTATAATTGGTGTCTGGAGAACAGCAATGAGGTCAGCGCCGGGATGGATCGGCTGTTATATGCGCTGGCGGACAGCACACTGAAGGAAGAATTGGAAAAAGATCACTTTGGTGAAGACTTTTTTGATCTCTACGAAGGAGAAAGCCTATGGGATGAAAGTTTTACGGAGCTGATGAATCAGGAAGCGGCTCTGCTGGAGGAATACTATAGGCTCAGCGGCTTGGCGGCAGAAGTAGAGCAGTATTCTCAGGCGTATTTTGAAGGATACGGTGCGCAGATCGAAGAAGTGTTCATACAATTGGTGGCATTGCGGCAACAAATCGCCGCCGATGCCGGCTACGACAGTTATCCGGCATTTGCCTATGAATTCTATTACTATCGGGATTACACGCCGGAGCAAACTGCCGGGTATCTCGATGAGATCCAGCGGGAACTGGTGCCGTTGTACGAGAATCTGAGTAGCGAAGTGTGGCAACCGCTGTATGAAAGCTGCACACAGGGGCAGATGTATGCGTATGTGTACTCCTGTGCAACAGCGCTGGGTGGCGTTGCCGAAAATGCGTTTCAAGCCATGGAAAGCGGTGGCCTTTACGACATTACATACAGCGAGAATAAGTATGATGCCTCCTTTGAAGTGTACTTGATGAATTATTACTCGCCCTTTGTTTTTGTCAATCCGATGATGTATACGCAGGATCAGCTAACTTTTGTACATGAATTCGGGCATTTTTGCAATGATTACGCTGCAGGAGGCACGGTGGTCGGCATCGATGTAGCGGAAATCTTCTCGCAGGGATTAGAATATCTGAGCTTGTGCTATGTGGAAGCGGGTGAGAAGCTGACGCAAGCAAAAATGTCGGACAGCCTGTGCGTATTTGTGGAGCAATCGGCCTATGCTTGGTTTGAACAAGAGGTCTACGCTTTGGATGCGGAAGAACTTACGGTGGAAGCGGTCCGTTCGCTGTATCAGCAGACCAGCGAACGATATGGCTTCGATTCGCCGTATCGAGATCATCGGGAGTATACGTTGATCCCCCATTTGTTTATGAGCCCGATGTATGTCATCAGTTATGTGGTCAGCAATGATCTGGCTATGCAGATCTATCAACAGGAGCTGAAAAACGCCGGAGCAGGTGTTGAACTCTGGGAGGACAGCTTGTTTACGGAACAAGTGGGACTTTTGGGTTTTGTGGAGGAAACGGGAATGGTCAGTCCTTTTGAAGAGGGACGCATTGCGCAGATCCGGGATACACTGGAAGAGAAACTGGGATTGGGATAAGGCAGCAGTTTTTGCGATGGAATCAAAAATGGCGTGGTCATCAGACCACGCCATTTTTTATTTGGGATTTAGTTGCACAGTTCTTTGGCGATTTCGACGATGTGTTCTGCGCTCAGACCGAACTGTTTCAACAGGGCAACAGCGGGACCGGAGTGGCCGAATTCGTCATTGACGCCAATGCGGCGGACGATGGTGGGGTGATTCTCGCTCAAGTAGGAGCAGACGGCTTCGCCCAGACCGCCGATGACGGAATGCTCTTCACAAGTGATGACCTTACCACACTTCTTAGCAGCGGCCAGAACCAGCGCTTCGTCCAAGGGCTTGATGGTGGGCATATTGATGACCATAGCGTTGATGCCGGCCTCGGCCAACTGCTCCCCGGCGACGATGGCTTCGTAGGTCAGCAGGCCGTTGGCGATGATGGCCACGTCAGTACCATCGCGCAGGATCTCGCCCTTGCCGATCTCAAAGTGGTAGTCCTCACTATGGAATACGGGCACTGCCAAACGACCGAAACGCAGATAAACGGGGCCGTCATGCTCATAAGCAGCTCGGACGGCGGCCTGTGCTTCGACGTCGTCTGCGGGGCAGATGATGGTCATGCCGGGGATGGAGCGCATGAGGGCAAAGTCCTCACAACACTGGTGGGAAGCACCGTCTTCGCCCACGGAAATGCCGCCGTGGGTAGCGCCGATCTTGACGTTCAAATGGGGGTAGCCAATGGAGTTGCGAACCTGCTCAAAAGCGCGACCAGCAGCAAACATGGCAAAAGAGCTAGCAAAAGGAACCAAACCGGTAGTGGACATACCGGCGGCTGCGCAGATCATGTTGGCCTCGGCGATACCGAAGTCAAAGTGACGCTCAGGGAAGGCTTTCTGGAAAATACCGGTTTTGGTGGCACCGGCCAGGTCAGCATCCAGAACTACCAGATTGTCATGCTCAGCGCCCAGAGCGGTCAGAGCGTTGCCGTAGCTATCGCGGGTTGCGATCTTCTTCATCTCAGCCATAATTACGCCTCCAGTTCTGCCAACTGAGCCTTCAGCTCAGCCATGGCTTGCTCATACTCTGCGTCGTTGGGTGCTTTGCCATGCCATGCGGCCTTGTTCTCCATGTAGGAAACGCCCTTGCCCTTGACGGATGTCATCACGATAGCGGTGGGCATACCCTTGGTCTGCTTTGCTTCTGCGAAAGCGGCTTCGATGGCTTCAAAATCGTGGCCATCGATGGCAACAACGTGGAAACCGAAGGCCTCCAGCTTGTCGACGATGGGGTAGGGACTCATAACATCGGCTACGTTACCGTCAATCTGCAGACCGTTATTGTCGACGACGATGCATAGGTTGTCCAGCTTGTAGTGGGCGGCTGCCATGCAGGCCTCCCAAACTTGACCTTCCTGAATCTCGCCGTCGCCGAGCAGAGCGTAGACACGATTGGTTTTGCCGGTGTGCTTGGCACCCAGAGCCATGCCCACAGCAACGGAGATGCCCTGACCCAAGCTACCGGTGGACATATCGACACCAGGAACCATGTTCATATTGGGGTGACCCTGCAGGTAGGAATCGATGTGGCGCAGGGTGGGCAGGTCTGCCACAGGGAAGAAGCCACGATGGGCCAGAACGGAGTACAGGCCCGGTGCCGTATGGCCCTTACTCAGAACAAAACGGTCACGCCCGTCCCACTTGGGGTTGGCAGGGTCGATGTTCATTTCTTTGAAATACAGGTAAGTAAATACCTCTGTGGCGGACAGGCTGCCGCCGGGATGGCCTGCTTTGGCGCCGTGGGTACTTTCGATGATGCCCATGCGGACCTTACAGGCAGTGATTTGAAGCTGCTTCTTTTCGCTGGAAGTCATGGTTTGCCTCCTCGTAATATTATTTCCGACTCATCGGTTGTCGCACTGGTTTACATAATTTTTAATGGCTGTGTAGGTTGCGTCGCTGATGACGTGCTCCATCTTGCAGGCATCGGCTGCGGCGGTTTCACGGTCTACGCCCAAATGCACCAGAAGGGCGGTCAGCAGGGTGTGGCGGCTGAGAATTTTTTCAGCGACCTCAAGACCGGAAGGGGTCAGATGAATGTGGCCATCCTCGTCGATTGTGATGTAGGCGCCTGCTTTGAGCAGACTAACCGCACGGGAGACGCTGGGCTTGCTGTAGCCCATATGCTCGCTGATGTCGACGGAACGGACGAAGTTATTTTTGTGGGACAGGATCAGAATGGTTTCCAGATACATTTCACCGGATTCCTGTAATGCCATGTGTGCCCACTCCTTTCCTTAGACTCTCTACAGCATATCATGAAACCGGCGGTTTTGCAAGGAAAATTACGGATGTTTCCACATGAAAACGGAAAATACGGGCATACTTGCATTGAAAAGGAAGTGGCAAGATGCAGATCTTTGAATGTGGGACACGTATCATCAGCGGCAGGGGCGCATTGGGTGCATTGCGACAAATGCAGGCTCGGCGGTTATTGGTGGTTACGGATCCCTATTTTATGAAAAACGGAGTGGCGACCCGGTTGGCGGCGATGGCGCCGGTCAGCCGAATCTTTGACCGAGTGACACCGGATCCGACGGTGACGCTGACCGCAGAAGGAACGGCGGTGGTACAGACGTTTATGCCGGATGTCGTGGTCGCACTCGGTGGCGGTAGCGCAATGGATTGCGCAAAGGCGATGCTATATTTTAGCGGTTGTAAGGCAAAACTGGTGGCAGTACCCACGACCTCCGGGTCCGGCTCGGAGGTGACGGATTTTGCCATCCTCAGTCATGATGGGGTGAAGCATCCCCTCATCGATCCGGCGTTGCGACCCAGCGTGGCGATCTTGGATGAAGAATTGCTGGAAAACTTACCAAAATCATTGATCGCAGATGCGGGATTTGATGTATTGAGTCATGCGCTGGAGGCTTTGGTGGCAACCAAAGCTGGTGCAATTACCGATGCGCTGGCCAGAGATGCCTTCTGTGGGGCATACACGGCTTTACCGGCTTCTTTTGCCGGAGAGAAATGGGTAAGACTGCGGATGCATACGGCGGCAACTATGGCTGGCATGGCCTTCACACAGGCTGGGTTGGGATTGTGCCATGGAGTGTGCCATAGCTTGGGAGGTCGCTATCATGTGCCCCATGGGCGGCTCAATGCCATTGTACTGCCGGTAGTACTGGAGTGTAATGCAGTTGCGGCGGGGAAGAAATATGCTGCGTTGGCTTGTGCGGCTGGGTTGTCCGGCGGTTCGCAGACCATGGGAGTGCGGAGCCTGAAAAATGCACTGGTGCGGTTGCGCCGGCAGCTTTCATTGCCGGAAACGCTAGCAGAAGCCGGTGTGAAACCACAGGTGTTGCAAGGTGACATGGAAGCATTGGTGACTGCGACATTGCAAGACCCTTGCTGCGAGACCAACCCCGTGCCGGTGACGGCGGCGATGGTGCGGCAACTGTTGATTGAGGTGATGGGGCGTGGGTGAGGTCCTTTTGAGCGTTGGGATCGATGTGGGTACTACAACGACGCAACTGGTGGTATCGCAGTTGACGGTGGAAAACCAAGGGTCCGACTTTACCGTACCGCAGATGGTTATTGCCGCCCGGCAGGTCAACTATCGTAGTCCGGTGCGCCTGACACCGTTGCTAGGAGAAGAACGGGTGGATGGCGAGGCTCTGCGAGCGCTGGTAGCGGCGGAGTATGCCGCAGCCGGAATCGAACGGCAACAGGTGGATACCGGAGCAGTCATCATCACCGGGGAAACTTCACGAAAAGAAAATGCCCGGGTGGTGTTGGAGGCGCTGGCTGGGTTTGCCGGCGATTTTGTGGTTGCGACTGCAGGACCGGATCTGGAAAGCATTCTGGCGGCAAAAGGAGCTGGGGCAGTAGAGTTTTCCGCTCGCACCGGGAAACGGTTGTTGCATATGGATATTGGTGGCGGTACCAGCAATTTGGCGTGGATCGAAGACGGAAAAGTGATTCGAACGGGATGCTTGAATGTGGGTGGACGGCTGATCAAATTGGATCAAAACGGGGTCGTGACCTATGTTTCGCCGGTTTTGGAGAAGCTCTGTACCCTGAAAGTAGGACAATCCGTGACACGGCAGGAGGTGGAAGCGGTTGTCCGGATCTTGGTGGAGGCACTGGAAGGGGTGGCCGGTCTAAGACAAACGTTGACGACGGCAAAAGAGTTGTGGACAAAAGAGGCGGCGCAATTCTGGACAATGGATGCCGGGGAAGTGATGTATTCTTTTTCCGGCGGTGTTGCCGACTGCATGGAACGGGAGATACCCTGGCTGCGTTTTGGAGATATTGGACCGATCTTGGGGCAAGAATTGCTGCAAAGCAGACTGTGCAGCGGGGAATATCGGCTCGGGAGCGAAACCATCCGAGCCACGGTCATTGGGGCAGGCAGCCACAGCTTGCAGTTATCTGGCAGTACGGTGTTTTACCGTGATATGCAATTGCCGATAAAAAATCGGCCTGTGGTGTGCCTGACGGAAGAGGAACAAGCGTCACCTGAGTTGCCGCAGCGGATTCGGGAGCGCCTGCAACGGCAGGATGAGGCGGCGGTGGTGTATTTGCCCGGCTTGCCGACACCAAGCTATGCACAGGTGGCACAGCTTGGGCAGAAAATTGCAAAGGGATTTAACGGGCAACCTATTCTGGTGGCGCTGGCTGAGGATATGGGCAAGGCATTGGGGCAATCTATGGCAATGCTGACGGAGCAACCGGTGTTATGTATGGATGGACTGCGGTTGCTGCCGGAGAGTTATCTGGATGTGGGCGCACCGGTGGGGACCGCCTTGCCGGTGGTGATCAAAACGCTGATTTTGGAAGGGTAAAGGATCATCTATGGTAAGCATAGATCGAAGAAATTGGGGGTAAGTATGGTACTGAAGACCAGATTATCAAATAAGACATATGTCTTTCGGGACATTAAGGAGGTTCTGGCGAAGGCAAACGAGGAAAAAACCGGAGATATCCTAGCCGGTGTGGCGGCGGAATCTGCACAAGAGCGGGTGGCAGCAAAGGTGGTGCTAGCGGCGCTGCAATTGTCGGATCTGCGGGAAAACCCGGTGGTGCCTTACGAACAGGATGAGGTGACCCGGATCATTCAAGATGATGTGAATGAAACGGTATACAGGAAGATTCGCAGTTGGACGGTAGCGGATCTGCGAGAATGGATCTTATCGGAGAAGACCAGCGGTGCGGATATTCGAAAGCTGAGTCGAGGACTCACCTCGGAAATGGTGGCAGCGGTATGCAAGCTGATGAGCAATCTGGATCTGATCTATGCGGCCAATAAGATCACGGTGACGGCCCATTGCAATACCACCATTGGTCTGCCGGGGACGCTGTCGTGTCGGCTACAGCCAAATCACACCACCGATGACCCGGATGGGATCACGGCATCGGTGTTGGAGGGCTTGTCCTTTGGCGCTGGTGATGCAGTGATCGGACTCAATCCGGTGACCGATAGTCCAGAGCAGGTAGGGAAAGTGCTGCGTCGATTTCAGGAGATCAAGGAGCATTGGCAGATCCCAACCCAGATTTGTGTACTGGCCCACGTAACAGCTCAGATCAAAGCGGTACGTGACGGTGCGCCCTGCGATTTGATCTTTCAATCCATTGCCGGATCGGAAGCGGGGAATGCTGCCTTTGGTTTCAATGCGGCCACCATCGAGGAGGCAAGACAGCTACTGCTGCGCGATGGTACGGCGGAAGGCCCAAATGTGCTGTATTTCGAAACCGGGCAGGGTTCGGAATTGAGCAGCAATGCTCATCATGGGGCGGATCAAGTAACTATGGAGGCTCGTTGCTATGGTTTTGCAAAACGGTTTCAACCGTTCTTGGTCAATACGGTGGTGGGATTCATCGGGCCGGAATATCTGTATGATGCCCGACAGGTGACAAGGGCTGGCCTGGAGGATCATTTCATGGGTAAACTGACGGGAATCTCCATGGGTTGCGATTGCTGCTACACCAACCATATGAAGGCGGATCAGAACGATATCGAGAATTTGGCGGCACTGTTGACGATGGCTGGATGCAACTATTTTATGGGGATCCCCCATGGCGACGACATTATGCTCAATTATCAAACCACGGGATTTCGGGAGACGGCGGCCTTACGGGAAATTACGGGAAAAACAGCGATACCAGAATTTCAGCGGTGGCTGGAAAAGATGGGGTTTGTGGAAAACGGCAGGCTGACAAAAAAGGCCGGCGATGGCTCCAGCCTGATTTTCTGAGTGGGCAAAGAGGGAGGACAGGATGAATAAGGAAGAATTATCTGCGTTGGTGGCGCAGATTTTGGGGCAGATGGAGCCGGCAACTAAGGGGCAACACATTGCGCCGGAATCCAGAGAAAAGAAACAGCAGGAATTTGAGGATGGGGACTTTGTGCCAGATGTGACACAGTTGGATCTGCGCAAATTGTATTTGGTGGACGATCCCGAACAGGAGGGCCCCTTCCGAAGATTGAAAGAGCGGACTGCGGCCCGATTGGGTTTTGGAAAAGCCGGTGCTCGTTACAAAACCTTGACGATGCTACGCTTTCGGGCGGATCATGCAGCGGCGCAGGATGCGGTGTTTTCAGAACTGGATGCGGATTTTGCCAAGGAGAATGATCTGTTGCCTGTAAAGACTCGCTGTGAAAACAAGGAAGTGTATTTGACTCGTCCAGATCTGGGGCGGTGCTTTGATGCGCATAATGCCAAGACGATACAAGGTGTGATCGATCGACCGCCGCAGGTGCAGATCGTGGTTGGAGACGGACTGAGTGCAGCGGCGATCCGAGCCAATGCGATGGACTGTCTGGCTGCCATTCGGGATGGACTGAAAATGCGGGGGATTTCCACAGGCAAAGGGATCTTTGTAAAGTATTGTCGTGTGGGTGCAGGAGATGCGGTGGGAGATTTGACCGGCTGCGAATTGGTGTGCGTGCTGGTGGGAGAACGACCGGGTTTGGTGACGGATAAGAGCATGTCTGCTTATATCACTTACAAGCCGCACACAGGCGTATCGGAATCGTCCCGGACGGTGGTGAGTAATATTCATGAGCAAGGAACACCGGCGGTGGAGGCAGGTGCGTATATTGCAGAGCTGATCGATACCATTTTGAAGAAAAAGGTATCCGGTGTTGGATTGCATCTGGAGGCAACAAAATGATCCCGGTGAAAATACTGGCAGTACGGTATTTGGCCAATGTATCCCCAGAATTGGCTACAGCCCTTGGCGCACCACAGGGGTATCACAGTCTGGCGATGGTCACGACGGATTGCGATGATGCCACCTACATCGCTTTGGATGCGGCGACAAAGGCTGCAGCGGTGGAAGTGTGCTATGGTCGCAGTTTTTATGCAGGCAGCGCCAATGCCTCTACACCCAATGCCGGCGAGGTCATGGGCATTTTGGCAGCCCGAACACCTGCGGATGCCAAAAGCGGTATGGAGGCGGCACTGGCTACCTTGGAGCGTATTGGGTTCGAAGAGGTGGAAGCAGTACCATTTTTGGCGCAGACGGTGGCCAGCGTAGGGACATTTTTGGCAAGAGAAGCAGGTGTGTCGGTTGGAAGTGCCGTTGCATATCTGATCGCGCCGCCATTGGAGAGTATGTACGGGATGGATGCGGCGTTGAAGGCGGCGGACGTGAAGTTGTGTAAACTTTATCAGCCCCCAAGTGAGACAAACTTTGGCGGTGGTCTGCTGACGGGAAGTCAGTCGGCTTGTGATGCGGCCTGCGCTGCCTTTGCACGAGCGGTGGCAGAAGTGGCGGCAAGACCCGTAAATCGGTAATGGTGATGAACGGAAGAGTGAATCAGGAACGAGGAGTTGGTGTGATGGAACTGGACAAAGACTTAGCGGCGCGACAGGAGGCGCGGCTATTGTGCCGGCAGGCAGAAAAGGCCCAAGTGACCTTGGCGCAGTTGGGTCAAGAGAAGCTCGATGCCATTGTGACAGCGGTAGCGAAAGCTTTTGATGCCGCGGCGGTAGAACTGGCAGAACTGGCGGTACGGGAAACGGGTTTTGGCAATGTAGAGGATAAAGTAAGGAAAAACCGTTTTGCTAGCCGGAACGTCTTGCAGGCGATGGAGGGCATGAAGTGCGTGGGTGTATTAAAAGCCGTCAGCGGCGAGAAACTATGGGAACTGGGTGTTCCGGTAGGGGTCATTGCTGCCATTGTACCCAGTACGAATCCTACCTCGACGGTGTGCTATAAAACGCTGATTGCCCTGAAAAGCGGTAATGCCATCGTCTTTTCGCCCCATCCGAAGGCATTGGAATGCACGCTACGTGCGGCAAAATTGGTGGCGGCAGCGGCAGAAAAGGCCGGTGCGCCGGCAGGATGCGTTGCCTGTCTGAGTTTGGCATCGATGGCAGGATGTCAGGAATTGATGGCGACCCCGGAAGTGAAGCTGATTCTGGCCACCGGCGGTCCGGGGATGGTCAAGGCGGCTTACTCTTCCGGCAAACCGGCAATCGGCGTGGGTGCCGGAAATGGACCGGTGTATATCCATCACTCGGCGGATGTGCAAAAAGCCATTCGGTGCATTCTTCAGTCGAAAACCTTTGATAACGGTACCGTCTGTGCTTCTGAGCAGAGCATTGTGGTGGAAAAGTCCATGGAGGAAACGGTGCGGCAAGAGGCGAAGCGGCAGGGGTTCTATTTTATGGACAAGACCCAAGCTGGGGCGCTGGCGAAACTGCTGTTTCAGCCCAATGGGGTGCTGAATCCGGCCATTGTGGGTAGAACTGCTGTCAAATTGGCGGAAATGGCAGGGTTTTGCGTACCATGTGGCACCAAAATTCTGGTAGCGAGGGAGCAGGAAGCCGGACCGACACGGCCCTATTCTATGGAAAAGCTATGCCCGGTGCTGGCATTGTTTGTAATGGAGGATGAGGATGCAGTGCTGAAAAAGGCGATCGAGGTGCTGCGGCATGAAGGCAGCGGCCACACCTTTGCTATGCATGCGGAAGATGAGACGGTGGTGCGTAAATTCGCAGCGGAAATTCCGGTGAGTCGATTTTTGGTGAATACTCCGGCGGCTCTGGGAGGCATCGGAGCGACGAGTGGGCTGTTTCCTGCACTAACGCTGGGATGCGGCGCAGTTGGCGGTAGTAGCTCCAGCAACAATATTTCACCCATGGATCTGATCAATATCCGTCGGGTGGCATGGGGTTGTGAGGATGCACCGATGCATCCGAAAGTTGTGGAGAATGATCTGGTGGAGCGAATTACGCAGATCATTTTGGAGAAACTAGGGCAAGAGGAAGGACCGCCGGAGAACGCCGGTCCCCACGAATTGAAATAAATCACTAAAGGAGTAGAAATGATGGATACGAATTCTTTGGGTATGATCGAAACAAAGGGGCTCATCGGGGCGATCGAGGCAGCGGATGCGATGGTCAAGTCGGCCAATGTGCAGCTTGTGGGCAAGGAACAAGTGGGTGGCGGATTGGTAACGGTGATGGTGCGTGGTGATGTGGGCGCAGTCAAAGCGGCGACCGATGCCGGTGCGGCAGCGGCGGAAAAAGTGGGAGAACTGATCTCGGTCCACGTCATTGCCCGACCTCACACGGAAGTGGATGTCATCCTGCCCAAGCCCAATCGTGGCGGTAATGCACAAAAGTCCTGATGTTGTATACAGAGGCAACGGTTCGAGATAATCTGCGTACCCGGGAGGGAAGACGGGTGTTTATTCTGGGGAAGGCTGATATGCTGACACCGGGTGCGCGGGATTATTTGGCACAGCAGCACATTGAAATTTTGCCGGCAGAAGCGACAGTTATTGAAGAATATGCGCTTCTGGGTGGCGGTTTTTTAAGAGAAAAGCCGGAGGATATGACCCATCTACAAGGCAATATTCTGGTGCGCAAGGATCATCCGCGGATCTTATTTCGAGGAAAACTGGATTCGTTGCAGGGGGAACTTCTTATGTGTCAACTGGAACTGCCACAATTTCGGCAGGAATTGGGACAGCTATTGGAGTTGACCCGTCAGATGATGCGTTGCGATGTACTGGAAGAAACTCTGGAGATGAGCAAGCTGTGTGGCTTGACGGCGCAGCAGCTACGGGATCATTCCCACAGACCTCAGGAATACTATGGGCAACCCCATTTTATGCCGCAATGGAGCGATGGAGCGGTGGTTTTGCGGCTAAATCAACTACGGTGTGCAGTACGGGAGACGGAAACGGCTGCGGTGGCGGCATTTCAGGAAGGAAAACGGGCGGACTTTTTGCAGGCGATGAATCGAATGAGCAGCATGGTGTATCTGCTGATGATTCGGGCAAAGAAGGAAATATAAAACCGCTCTGCGGAAGATCGTCCACGGGAGAAAATATGGAAAGTATGGAGCAGATCGTACAAGCGGTGATGAGGCGCATTTTTGTGGAATTGGAGGCTTCCGGCCGGCATGTACACGTGACACAGCAGCAGGCATTGGAACTATTTGGCCACCCGTTGACCCCCAAACGGCCTCTGTCCCAACCTGGGCAATATTTAGCGCAGGAACGCGTGACGGTAGTAGGACCGAAAGGGGAATTCCGGAATGTGGCGGTGCTGGGCCCGGCTCGAAAGGCGGCACAAGTGGAAATTTCCATGACGGATGGACATCAATTGGGGCTTCAGCCACCGATCCGACCCTCCGGAGATATAACAAAGAGCCCCGGAGTTGTGCTGATTGGGCCGAATGGTCGGGTAGAATTGCAGGAGGGAGTCATTGTGGCACAACGGCACGTGCATATGACACCAGAGGATGCCCGGCAAAGAAATGTGCAGGATGGACAGGTAGTGAGACTGCAGGCCTTTACCGATCGGCCGGTGATCTTTGAGGATGTACTGGTACGCGTAAGTCCGGAATTTGCCACCTATGCCCATCTGGATTTTGATGAAGCCAATGCCTGCGCCCTGCAAAAAGGGGATCTGGGGAGGATCTTGCCATGAAACGGGCATTTCTGGTGGGAAAAGAGCCGAATATAGCGCTGGGGTTTGAATATGTGCGCTACGGTGACCACGAGGCGGTGGTGATCGGATCGTTGGAAATCGGAGAGATGCTACGGTTTCAAAATCCGGAGGCGTTGCGGGCACTGGCGGAGGATCAGCCGGTGTATTTGTATACACCGGGGCTGCCTCAGGTGAAAAATCGTTCGTTGGCGGCGTCGCTGGCTGCCGCGCAACGGGAACTGAAAAACTGGGGTGTGATCTTTACTGATGGTGGGAGAAAACGGTTGGTAACTGCGCAGGAAGCAAAAATGATGCGCGCAGCGGGGCAAAGACCGGAATTTGGTGCGGTCCTGACGCCGCTGGCGAAGGAGATTTTGGAGGAAATGCCGTGAGAATCGGAAAGGTAACCGGAGCGGTTTGGGCGACACGGAAAGCGCAATGTCTGCAGGGACAGACGTTCTTGATGGTAGATGTGGGTGGAGAAACCGTTGTGGCGGCGGATCGGGTGGGTGCCGGCGTGGGCGATCGAGTTTTGGTGGCGGTCGGTTCTGTGGCCAGTCGGTATTGTATGGATGCGCCGGTGGATGCGGCAGTAGTGGCCATTCTGGATGGGGAGAAGGAACGCTAAAGCATTGCTAGCAAGAAATGCGCAGGGGGGGAGCGCCTCCCCCCCTGCGGAAGAAAACTACATGACGATGGTGATGGTATGAGCATAGAGAAAATCTTGATGTGGGTATTTGCCCTGATGGCTGTATTGGGTGCGATGGATCGGATCTTGGGAAACCGGCTAGGACTGGGTGAGAAATTTGAAGAGGGGATCCTTGCGATGGGCGCATTGGCGCTAGCAATGATCGGGATCATCACTTTGGCACCGGTGCTGGCAAAACTGCTTAAGCCGGTGGTGGTGCCGGTGTACGAAGCATTGGGTGCGGATCCGGCGATGTTTGCCGGTACGATCCTAGCCTGCGATATGGGTGGCGGTGCGTTGGCGTTGGAACTGACGGAGCATTACGATGCGGCAATGCTAGGCGGTGTGATAGCAGGGAGTATGCTGGGGGCAACGATTGTGTTTACGATCCCTGTAGCAATGGGAATCTTGCAGCCGGAGGATCGGCCGGTACTGGCGAAGGGTGTGCTGTGTGGATTGGTGACCATTCCGGTGGGTGTTCTGGTCGGCGGACTGGTAGCTGGTTTTGCGCTGGGAATGGTGCTGAGGAATCTGGTGCCGATCGTGCTGATCGGTGCGTTGATCGCTTTGGGACTTTGGAAAGCGGAAAACGGGATGATCAAAGGGTTTGCTTGGTTTGGTAAGGCGGTGGTGGCGGTGATTACGGTGGGGCTTGCTGCGGCGATCATGGAAGCATTGACGGGTAGGGCGGTGATTGCCGGTATGACGCCCATTGAGGAAGGATTTCAGACAGTAGGGGCAATCGCAATCGTATTGGCCGGGGCGTTTCCACTGGTGAAGCTGTTGACGAAGGTGCTGAAAAAGCCACTGAAAGGATTGGGGCGTGTACTAGGGATCAATGACAAGGCGGCGGCCGGTTTGGTGGCCAGTCTGGCAAATTCGATCGCCACTTTCGGATTGATGAAGGAAATGGATGAGCGAGGGAAAGTGGTCAATGTGGCGTTTGCCGTATCCGCAGCTTTTGTTTTTGGAGATCATCTCGGTTTTACTGCAGGCTTTGCACCGGAAATGCTAGTGGCCGTGATCGCAGGGAAACTGGCGGGTGGCATCAGTGCAGTGTTGGTGGCACTTTGGTTGACCAAAGGGGAGAAAATGGAGAAAAATGGCTGAAAGTGGGGAAAAGAGGGGGATTTCTCCGGACGCAGAAAATATAAATAATAAATTTCCGGGAAGTTGCACGTTTTAGGGCAACTTCCCGTTCGTTTTGCGGTATGGGTGAAAGGGAGGAAAAATATGAGCAAGGATGCGGAACTGAAACGAAGAATCCGGGAAGGTCAGATCAGACGGGAAGATGTGGTGCGGCGACTGGCGGAGCTGGTCTTTGGCCGGGCCAATGACTGCGTGAAGCTGGTGCTGGAGGAGGGGACTTCTCTGGACAAACTGGATCTGAGCCTATTGAGTGAGGTCAAGCGCAACGACAAGGGGACAGTTGAGGTGCGCTTGATCGATCGGCTCAGGGCACTGGAGCAATTGCTCGTACTGGCACAGGAGCAGGGAAATGATGTGGAACGCTTCATGAATGCGTTGCGAGGAGAGGATGGCTGATGGAATACGCTGCCTTTTCTACGAAACAACGTCGTGTGCTGACTTGGTGGATGCCGGGAAGTGGGGATGAAGAAAAAGATGCCATCGTGTGCGACGGTGCGGTGCGCTCCGGTAAGACGCTGGCGATGGGGTTGTCGTTCTTCCTGTGGGCGCAGTGCTGTTTTGATGGGCAAAAATTTGGTGTGTGCGGAAAAACAGTCGGGTCGCTGCGGCGAAACGTATTGTCGGAGATCCTGCCACGTTTGACCGGACTGGGCGCAAAATGGACGCAGCGGCGTTCGGATAATCTGGTGTCGGTGACTTTTCTGGGGCATCGCAATACGTTTTACATATTTGGCGGACGGGATGAAAGCTCGGCTAGCTTGATCCAAGGAATCACCTTCGCAGGGGTGTTGATGGATGAAGTGGTATTGATGCCACGCAGCTTTGTAGAGCAGGCTTGTGCAAGGTGTTCCGTGGAAGGCAGCAGGCTGTGGTTTAACTGCAATCCGGCAGGTCCGGGGCATTGGTTCTATCAAAACTGGGTACAGCAGGCACAAAAGCGAAATTGCTTGCGATTGTCGTTTCGCATGGAGGATAATCCGGCGTTGACACCGCAGATCCGGCAACGATACGAGCGGCTGTACAGCGGCGTATTCTATCGGCGGTTTGTACTGGGGCAATGGGTGCAGGCGGAAGGACGGGTATATGATTTCTTTGAACCGGAAATGGCCCGATCGGTGCCGGAGAGTCCCTTTGAAAAATGGTATGTTTCCTGCGATTACGGTACGGTAAATCCAACATCCATGGGATTGTGGGGGCTACAAAACGGGGTGTGGTATCGTGTTCGGGAGTTCTATTTTGATTCCCGCAAGCAAATGCGACAGATGACGGATGAGGAATATGCGCAGGCCCTGCAGGAATTGGTCGGTGTGCGAAGGTTAACGGCTGTGGTGGTAGATCCGTCGGCGGCGAGCTTTATGGAAGTGTTGCGTCGCAAGGGATTTGCGGTCATAAAGGCGGAAAATGACGTACTTAGCGGCATTCGGCTCACCGGCGATGCATTGAAGGAGGGAAGGGTCGTGATCTGCCAAGGCTGTGAGGATTGCCTACGGGAAATGGAGGAATACTGCTGGGATCTCAGCGGCGGTGGGCGGGATCGGGTAAAAAAAGAACACGATCATGCAATGGATGATATGCGCTACTTTGTAGCGACGGTGCTGGGAAAACGGGAAAGCAATTTTGCGGCTTGCAGTGTGGAACGAAGAAGATAACGGGGCACTTGCGGTGCATCCCGGTTGAAATAGGAAAGGAGCAAGGAAATGAAACGAAAACGAAAGGAAACGGCAGCGGTGGCGGCACACGCCTGCCAATTACGTAGCACGCAGGGATATCCCTTTGGTGCGCTCAAGGGGTTCGTATCCTTGGGCAATGGGGAGGATCGGATCTATCGGCAACTGCGGGAAATGATCCCGGTATTGGACGCTGCAGTGGGGAAATTGGTGCGACTCAGCGGTGGGTTTTCCGTGCGATGTCACAGTCCGCAGGCGCAGCATCGGCTGGAAACATTTCTGAAAAATGTACCGACCGGCCATGGGCAGACGGGGATCGACAGCTTTTTGGCGGGGTATATGGACAGCTTGCTGACGGTGGGGCGTGCGGTAGGCGAGATCGTCATGGGCGGTGGGAAAATACAGGGCGTGTGTTGGGGCGATGTTACAAAACTGCAGGCGGTGGAAGAAGAAAACTGTTTGGATCTGGTGCTGTGGGGACCGGATGAAAAAGGGCAGTTACGAGCGCTGCCGTATCAGCAGCTACTGCTGTTTACTACTCTGAATCCGGAGCCGGATCATCCGTATGGCGTGAGCATTTTCAGAGGGATGCCGTTTTTGGCGGATATTCTGATGAAGATATACACTGCCATCGGAAATAATTGGGAACGAGCAGGAAATGTGCGATACAGCGTCATCTGCAAGGGGAGCGAAGATATGGATCCAGTACAGGCGCAGCAGCGATCGGCACAGATGGCGCAGGAATGGTCGAAGGCCATGGAGGATGGAAAAAATGGGACGGTTCGGGATTTTGTGGCCGTGGGGGATGTGCAGATCAAGGTAATTGGCGGTGAGGCGCCGATTCCGGATTCCCAAGTACCGGTGCGGCAGATCCTGGAGCAGTTGGTGGCGAAAACCGGACTGCCACCCTTCCTGCTGGGGTTGAACTGGAGTACTACGGAGCGAATGAGTACCCAACAGGCGGATATCCTGACTTCGGAACTATGGGCGTTGCGTCGGACGGTGGAACCGGTGCTGCGCAAAATTTGCCGGTGGTTTTTGGCCTTGGAAGGTGTGGATGACCGATTTGAGATCGAGTGGAACGAAATCAGCCTGCAAGATATGACCCAGGAGGCACAGGCGCAGCTTTACAAAGCGCAAGCCGAAAAAGCGAGAGCGGAAGCAAAGAATGCATAAAATCGGAAGATGTAAGGAGGATCAATATGGAAATTCGGAAGGAAACGATGGTCGAGGGCACCGGTATTGCGACGCAGGCGCAATTGGAAGCCATCAATGGGCTGGCAAAAAGTAAAATGACGGCGCAACAGGTGTATGTTTTCTCATTGCGACTATGTGACGATCAACCGGATCGGGATTTTGAACGTTTTGATACTGCAGCGCTGCCTACACTGGCGAAAATGTTCATTGGAAAGACTGGCGTGGTAGACCACAAGTGGAGTGCGGAGGCGCAGGTGGCGCGCATTTTTGGGACGGAAGTAGTTTGTGAGCAGGGTGTCAGTTACATCAAGGCATGGGCCTACATCCGTAGAGGCGGAAAGGCCGATGAGGTGATCGCCGACATTGAAGCAGGTATCAAAAAGGAAGTTTCTGTGGGCTGCGCTATGGGTAGAAGTGTTTGCTCCGTCTGTGGTAGCGAATACGGAACTTGCGGGCATCGTAAAAGTGAACATTACGATGGGCAACTGTGCTGCGCTATCTTAAAAGAACCGATGGATGCCTACGAGTTTTCCTTTGTGGCGGTGCCGGCGCAACCCAATGCCGGTGTGCTGAAGGGTTTTCGGCAGGGATGCTGTCTGAAGGACCTGGCGGCGGAATTTGGTGCGCAGGAAGAATATCGGATGCTATATAAGCAGGCGCAACTGGGGCAACTCTACGAAAAGCAACTGCGTGATGATGTAGTGCGGCTGTGTTTGGTGCTGGATTTGGGTGTGGAAGAGCCGGTACTACGGACGATGACGGAAAAGGTGGGGGCAGAAGAGTTGATACAGCTAAAATCTGCCTTGGAAAAGCGTATGGCGCAGTGGTTGCCCGGATGCAGTCAGTTGGGCAGCTTTGGCGGCCAGATGGAAGTCGTGGAAAGCGGCTTTTTGGTTTAAGGGAATTGCCGATTGAATCGGTGACCATAATTATTTACAACAGGAGGAAATGAAACATGAGCTATGACAATTTGAGACTGGAAAAGGGTATGTATCGGCAGGCGGGCAAGAGCTTCACACAGGTGTTGGAGTCGTTGGATCCCAGCGAGAATTACAGGGGTACTGCGTTGGAAGGCACCGATGCGTTTCAGCGGCAGTTGAAGCGGTTTGGCATCCGTGCCAAGGGAGTCGGATCTTCTCCCGTGGAAAAGTTTTTCAGCACTCTGGACAGTGCGGTGCTGTTCCCGGAGTATATCGCTCGAACCGTGCGGCAGGGTATGGAGGAAAACGATATTTTGCCCAACATTGTGGCGACTACGACTGTGATCGACTCTTTGGACTATCGCTCTATCTACTCCAATCCAAGTGAAGAGGACAAGCAACTGCAGACGGTGGCAGAAGGCGGTGAAATCCCTACTACGGAGGTGACTACCAAGGATCATCTGGTGAGTCTGACCAAACGTGGCAGAATGCTTGTGGCCTCCTATGAAGCGATCCGATTCCAGAAGCTGGATCTGTTCGGCGTAATGCTGCGCCAGATCGGTGCTTACATCCAGAAGCAGCAGCTTCGGGATGCGGTGCAGGTGATTATGGAAGGTGACGGAAACGAGAATGCGGCTACGGGTTTTTATGTGGGCGAGGATGTGATCTCCGGTACCCCCGGTGTGCTGGGCTATGATCAGTTGGTGGAATTCTGGGGGCAGTTTGATCCTTACACCATGAATACGCTGTTGTGCTCCACAGGGATGATGACAAAAATGCTAAAGATCCCCGAACTGCAGAATCCGCTGACCGGACTGAATTTCCAAGGTACCGGCAAGCTGACCACACCTCTGGGTGCGCAGTTGTATCGCACGGATGCTGTGATCGATGGTCTGATCATCGGTCTGGACAATCGCTATGCGCTGGAGATGGTACGTGCCGGCGATGTGATGGTGGAATATGACAAGCTTATTGATCGTCAGTTGGAGAGGGCAGCCATCACTTCCATTGCTGGCTTCTGCAAGATCTACGACGACGCTTCCATGGCATTGTACGTATGAGTATAGCGGAACAGGTATTCAGTCAGGCCCGGTTTATGGCGCAGGAGCTGACGCAGGATCAGCAGGATCTTCTGAATGTGGTGTGTCAGGCTACGGTATCGGCATTGGAGGCACGGCTACGGGATAACGTAACGGTGGAGGATTGTCAGGCGGATTTTGTGACGGCGGCAGGGATGTACGCACTGGCTGCGATGACGGACATTGGTGATTGGTCCGGCATCGAGCAATTGACTGCAGGAGATGTGACACTGCGCAGAGGAAATAACGGCGCAGCCAACTATCTGCGCTCACAAGCGGAACTACTGATGGCACCGTATTTGAAGTCTGCGTTTGCGTTTTTGGGGGTGTGACCATGCATTGGGCAATGGCGCAACTTCTCGCGCGACATGGCAGTGACATGATTCTGGTGCAGGGGGAAGAGCAACTGCAGATCCGGGCCTTTCTGCAGGAAAGCGGATCTAAAAGCAAGGCAAATGTTCAGCGTGTATTCACTTCGCTCGGAGAAAACTACAGGGGGCTCTTTCTTTACATTGGTCCGGTAACGCCTACGGCACAGGAAGGGGATACGCTGCTATGGCAGGAGCGAAACTTTGAACTACGTCGGACAGAAATGGTGATAGTGGATGGAAAGGCAATGTACTGCTGGGGTCTATGCGTGGAAGTAGGCGGTGAAAGCACATGGTAAACACGATTCTAAGTAACACGGTGAAGATACTGGAAGACGCCGGTATCGTCACCCGTCGGGGGATGCCGGCAGGAAAAATGGGAACCATTCATACGCCGGTGGCGGCAGTGCAATTGCAGGCGGCGGACATGCGGCAAAAGACGGTGATGGTGCGCGTGCGTATCCTATCACCGGCGCATTTGGGGGCGGCGGCTTGCGAGGAGGTGGCACTGACTGCAGGTGCGGCATTACGTACGGCAGGCGGAAAATGCAGTGTGGATCTATGCCAATGTGATACAGGGAGCGGACTGTTTTACACGGATATTCATGGACAGTTTGCCGAAGCGGTTCCGAAGATTACCATCAATGAAACAGTGCGTGGGCACGTAGTATCCTTCACTGCTTGGCGAGAGCTGGATTCTTCCTCTGAGGAGCTAGAAGCATTGCCGTGGAACTTCCGGTTGGAGGAATTTTTTCCGATGGACGAAAAAGAAGAGGAGGATCCTGATGGCGCATTCATGCTGACGCACACATGTGAGAACGGTACGGAAACTTATACGGAGGCAATATGGACATCCCATCGCAGGCAATGGGATGCCTCCGGTCTGCGTGTGATTCGTCAGGGTGTTGCGCAATGGATGGAAACCGGCTGAGCATCATAAAAAAGTCCGCCGCAGTAATGCGGCGGATGATTTATCTCTGTTTGCAGGCGTAATGATAAGCCATTTTGTAGTCTTCCAATTGGCGGAAACATTCCTCTAATTTTGGGTAGACTTGGGTGGTTTGGGGCTCTGCTTGCTGCAAATAGAGAATGGCATCGGTATAATCCTTACGTGCCATCGCCGCATCGGCCCGTAACAGCAACCAAGACAAGGCGTCTGTGTGGAGCGCAGCATCCAAAAAGCGGATGCAGGCACAAGCATCCCCGGAAACCAATGCGGCGTGGGCACGAATGAGTAGCTCCCGATCATCAGCAGGAAGCGCAGAGACAATGACGGTGCTATTGGTCTCGGATGCCAAAAGTAACAGACGGCTGCGCTCTAACTCCGGGGTGTAATAAGGAGTCTGTCGCCCGTGTGCAGCGGCTTGCTCTAACAGTGGCACAGGGTTCAGGGTTCCTTGGGCAAGGGATAACAGGCAAAGCGCCTGCAAAAGATGGTATTCCGGATCGAAAATGGGGTCCGGATCTTCGTAATCCTGTAGGATCGCTAAAGCACCAGTAGGATCAGCCCCTTCAAAACAACGACGGGCAGCGAGGATCAGGCGCTGATTGGAAGAAGCCGCCTCCTCTTCTAAAAAATAGCTGAGTGGTTTTTGTAGCCGAGCGGCCAGTTCACGCAGGGTGTCCATGGAGGGTCGGGCACTGCCGTTTTCAATTTGAGAGAGCATATTACGGGTGATGATATTGCCGCAAAGCTGCCGCTGAGATAGTCCGGCATCCAGACGGGCTTGCTTTAGACGCTGTCCAAGTTCCATGGAGATCCCTCCGGGTAAGTTTTATTTACCTCAGTATAACACATTGACAGAAAATTTTCCATAGTAACAAAAAATTCATTTGCTATTTTTCCTACTTTGGTTTACCATGATAGCAGTACTCCGGAGGGGGAATGAATATGGACATTTGTGACCGTAAAGGCTTGAAAAGGGCAACGACTGCCGCTTTGGGGCAGGCTGTTTATGATCCTAAGAAATTGGTACTCATTCATACGGCGGCTTCCATGATTTTGGCGTTGGTGCTGTCTGCCGTGAGTCATGTGCTGCAAGAGCAGATCGCACAGACCGGTGGCTTGAGTGGTGTGGGAATGCGTACGGTGCTAGAAACGGTGCAGGAAGTGTTACTGCTAGGCCAATTGGTGGCGGTGGTGTTCTGGCAGATTGGGTATTGCTTTGCTGCTTTGCGCCTGAGTGATGGGCAACCGGTACGTCCGGGGACTCTGCTAGAGGGCTTTCGGCGATTTGGGCCGGTGTTGCGGCTACGGCTGTTGATGATGCTGATGTATATGGGTCTTTCGATTCTGGGAATGTATGTGGCTTGCATGATATTTGGGGCAACGCCATGGGCATCACCGATCATGGAAGCCTATGAAATCGGCACGGAGGAGGCGATGCTGGCAGCGATGGAAGCAATCGTACTGCCGCTGAGCATCATGTGTCTGCTGGCGGCGGTGGTATTTCTGGTACCCAGCTATTATCGGCTACGGATGGCGGACTACGCATTGATGGAGAATCCAAAAGCCGGGGCATTGTCGGCGATCCGCACGAGCCGGGGCATGATGCGGGGAAAGCGGCTGCAACTTCTGAAGCTAGATTTGAGTTTCTGGTGGTTCTATGCCTTGGAAGTGCTGGTAATGGTGGTTGCGTATGGCGATACGATCTTGGCAGGCTGTGGCGTGACGCTACCATGGTCCAGTGAAGTAAGCTTCTATGTGTTTCTAATCGCTGGCTATATATGCCAGTTGGCACTGTATTGGTGGCGTGGGAACGAGGTGCAGGTGACGTATGCGATGGCCTATCGGTCGTTGCTACCGCAGGAAGCAACAGAATAAGAAAAAGCTGTCTTGCAATTTGGCGCAAGACAGCTCTTCTTTATTGGAAAACCTTTGAAAACTCGGATTTGAGTAACGTTAGATCGTCGCCAGTGTGTCCAAAATGACCGGAATGTTTCAGGATCGTTGTTTGAATATGGGAATGCCGTAGCAAGTCACGGGTGGTGCGATTGGAAACCAACTCGTCTTTGGCGGATTGAAAAGCCTGACAGGGAACTGTTAGCTCCGATAGGATATGGCGTGTGTGACGACACATAGAAAATAATTCCAGAAAACGAGGAATCCAGCCAAAGTATTTCCACAGACGGGGATCTAAATCAACAGAGCAATCATCCCACATGGCCTGAGCGCTTTGGGGCACGATACCGAAGGGCAACAGGATCGAACGCAATGCGGTACTGAGTTTGAGCCTTGGCCGCAGAGGTACCTGCAGCAAAAATAGATGTCGCATTTTTTCAGGGCGGCGCACCGCTTCATCAATGGAAAACAGCGTACCCATGGAATGGCCGACCAGAACGATCTGATCGTATTGATCCCACAACACATCCAACTGTGTTGCGACCTGTGCGCGCCATTTGGTCATGGAAGTGTGGGAAAAATCCTCTACCTTGCCGCCGTGACCGTCCAAGAGAATGTTGTAGATCGACCAATCTTCGGGAATTAGAGGCAACAGGGGCGCAAAGTGCAACGGTGTGCCCAAAATGCCATGGATCAACAATACGGCTTTCCGGCTATTGGGAAGGATGCGGGTATAAGCTTCGTGTGCCATAGGCGTACCTCCTTTGCACCATATTATCACAGATATGATTAAATTGAAACCGTGAGAATTCTTAAGAAATGCGTATGGGAATGGGATCGCTACCCCGAAAAGCAACAAAACGCCCTGCTCGTCACGAGCAGGGCGAAATTTATGCACGATTTTCTTTCAGAATGTCGGAAATGGTGATGCCTTCAAAGAATGCATCAATCATTTGGTCTAGCCGATCCCACATGGGTTTGGTCTGGCAACATTCGCTACGGTCACAGGCAGCGGGACCTTGGGCGGTGCAGGAAACGGCGGCAAGAGAGCCCTCCGTCAGCTTCAGAATGGAGCCGATGGTATAGTGGTCCGGACTGCGGTTGAGTCGATAGCCACCGCCTTTGCCATGGGCTGCATCGACAAAACCGGCTTTGCTCAGCACCGTCATGATGGACTCCAAATATTTCTGGGAAATATGCTCCACCTCGGCAATCTCTTTCAGGGGTACATACTCACCAACGGGGCGCTGGGCAAGACAGACCATGACGCGCAGAGCGTAGCGGCCTTTGGTAGATACGATCATAGGCTTATTCGCCGTGGGCGGTGGCGTGGAGCTCGTCGTGGTCGATCTCCTGAAATTGGGAAGCATCGTAGGGAATGCCGTTGCGGTCAAAATAATCCCGCAAAGCGTTCTTGATCGCCTCTTCCGCCAGCACAGAGCAGTGCAGCTTGTGGGCAGGCAGACCATCCAATGCTTCGGCAACCGCTTTATTGGTCAACTCCATGGCTTCATGGATGGATTTGCCCATGATCATTTCGGTGGCCATGGAAGAGGATGCAATTGCGCTGCCGCAACCGAAGGTTTCAAATTTAACATCCACGATGATGTCGTTTTCGATCTTCAGGTAGATCTTCATGATATCGCCGCATTTGGCGTTGCCGACTTCGCCGACGCCGTCAGCATTTTCGATGATACCCACATTACGAGGATGCAGGAAGTGATCCATCACTTTTTCGCTGTAAAGTGCCATGGTAAATTCTCCTTACAAAATATATTCTCTTTTGCCGGTCTGTAAATCACGCCAGACGGGGCTGATGTTACGCAGATACTGCACCACTTCCGGCACGACGGTCAGAATATGATCCACATCTTCTTCGGTGTTGTATTCGCACAAGGAAAGGCGCAGACTGCCGTGGGCAACATCGTGAACGCGGCCAATCGCCAGCAGAACATGGCTCGGATCTAGAGAGCCGCTGGTGCAGGCGGAGCCGGAAGAAGCGGAAACGCCCTTTAGATCCAACAGAAGCAGCAAACTTTCGCCTTCAATACCTTCAAAGCAGAAGCTGATGTTACCGGGCAGGCGATGCTCTGCGTCGCCGTTGAGCGCACTATGGGGGATTTGAGAAAGACCGGTGATCAGGCGATCACGCATGGCGGTGACCTTTGCGGTATTTTCCTCAAGGTGGGCCATGGCATCTTCCAGAGCAGCCACCATGCCGCAGATACCGGGCAGGTTTTCGGTGCCGGCTCGCTTGCCTCGCTCCTGTGCGCCACCTTCGATGATGTTGGACAGCAGGATGCCCCGGCGGCAATAGAGGGCGCCAACACCCTTGGGACCGTGGAATTTGTGGGCAGAAAGGCTCAGCATATCGATGTTCTGATGCTTGACATGGATGGCGATATGCCCTACGGCTTGTACCGCATCGGTGTGGAAGGGAACGCCGGCTGCCTTACAGACAGCACCGATCTCGGCGATGGGAAGCACCGAGCCGATCTCATTGTTGGCGTACATACAGGTGACCAAGCAGGTGTCGGGGCGAAGGGCATCACGTACTTGTTCAGCGGTGATATTGTGCCCGTGAGAAACATCCAGAAGGGTGATCTCAAAGCCCTCTTTTTGCAATTTTTCCAAAGTGTGCAGCACCGCATGATGCTCAAAGGCAGTGGAGATGATGTGCTTTTTACCTTTTCGAGCCCCGTTACGGGCGGCAGAGAGAATGGCTTGATTGTCGGCTTCGCTGCCACCGGAGGTGAAGTAGATTTCCCGGGGCTCGCAGCCGAGAATTGCTGCAATGCGACTGCGGCAGTTTTCCAGCACTTCTTTGGCTTCCTGACCGATGGAGTGAAGGCTAGAGGGGTTGCCGTAATACTGTTCGCTGCAGGAGATCATAGCCTCCAAAGCAGCTTGGCTCATTTTTGTGGTGGCAGCATTGTCTGCATAGACGTGCATATATTGAAACCTCCTTTGAGGGATTTACCTAGTGTTTTCATGGGTAATAGTAGCACTATTTACCTACTTTGTCAATAGGTAAATAGCATATGCAAAAGAAAAGAAATAATCCGGCTCGGAGGAACATCCGGGCCGGATTTTTGACTTATCTGAGTATCTGTTCGAGAATTGTGGTAAATTGCTCCAGACCTGCTTGGTCTTCTGCCGAGAAACGTCCAATTTGAGGGCTGTCGATATCCAGCACACCCCAGATCCTGCCTTGAACGTGGAGAGGGATCACGATCTCAGAATTGGAAGCTGCGTCGCAAGCAATGTGCCCGGGAAATTGATGGACATCATAGACTAGTTGTGTACTGTCTTCGGCTACGGCAGTACCGCAGACACCCCGTCCCACCGGGATCAGAATGCAGGCAGGCTTGCCCTGAAAAGGACCAAGCACCAGTTTACCGTCCTCCATTTTGTAAAATCCGGCCCAGTTGATATCCGGCAAGAATTCCCACAGCAGGGCGGCTGCGTTGGCAAGATTTGCGGTTTCGTAGGTAATGCCGTCGGTGAGTGCGCACAGACGGGCGCACAGGGCAGTATAGTCGGTCATTTTGATTCCTCCCAAGTGGGTTTGTTGTTATTATAGGACGAAAATGCCTCTATGACAAGAGGGAGATGGACCTCATTTTTTACCCAAAATTGACCAAAATTTTCGACTTTTACTGCGGTTATGATGGCCACGGTGCGGCATATTAAAAGGGCAGACGAAAAAAGGAGGGCGCAGCATGAGAAAACTGACGAAGATCACATCGGTTTTATTATTATGTTTGATGTTGCTGCCGGTGAATGCCTTTGGCAGGGAACTGGTGGCGGTTGGGCAGGTAGTGGGGCTGGAATTACGCGATGGCAGCGTGACGGTAGCAGCGTTTGACGAAACTCTGGGCGCTGCTGCGCAGCGTGCGGGCATGGAGATCGGGGATTGCATTGTCAGTATCAATGGCAGAACCATTCATAACGCGGAAGACGTGCGCAAGGCGTTGGAATCTTCCAAGGGGACGGTAGAAGTGCTTTTAATGCGGCAGGATCAAAAAATAGTATGCAAATTGCAACCGCAAATCACAACAGATGGCCCCAAACTGGGTATTTTTTTGAAACAGGGTGTTACCGGCGTGGGAACGGTGACTTGGTATGATCCGGAAAGCGGTCGCTTTGGTACGCTGGGACATGGAGTAAACAACGCATCGGGGCAACTGCTGCAGTTGAAGCAGGGGAGCGCATTCGAAACGCGGATCATGGCGGTGCGAAAGGGAAAAAACGGCGAACCGGGACAACTGATGGGTTGTGCCCAAAATCGGACACCCATTGGTAGTTTGCAGGCCAATTTGCCTCAAGGTGTTTTCGGCATCACCGAGACCGGCTGGGTGGGCAGAATGGTGGAAGTGGCGCAATGGGAACAGATCCGCACGGGAAAAGCCACGATTCTGTCTACGGTTTCCGGCGATACGGTACGGGAATATTCTGTGGAAATCCTGAAAATTTATCCGAAAGCGGGCGTATCCGGACGGAATCTGCTGATCAAGGTGACGGATCCGGCGCTCTTGGAGGCGACCGGAGGTATCGTGCAGGGCATGAGCGGAAGTCCAATCCTGCAAAATGGGAAATTGATTGGTGCCGTGACCCATGTGCTGGTGAACGATCCCACCACCGGCTACGGCATTTTTATTGAAAATATGCTCTCAGCCGTGGGTGCATAAAAAATTCACGCCCGGGATCGCCCGGGCGTGTTGCTGTGTTCCATGGTGGAATTCCTGAAAAAAAGGTCGTTTTTCCTGAGAAGGTGGCATTGACAGCAACACAAAGGCGTGATATAATGCTCACGTAAGTAAAGGAACCACCTATCGAAAGTGAGAAGAAATTAGGAATGCGTAGCAATACTGCGCAATTTCTATGTCTTTTTTACTTTTGAAAGGTGGTATTTTTTATGAAGAATCACAAAAATCGCAAGGGCGAATACTTCGCCATCAGCTTCCTGCGGGAGGCGCTGCGCGCCGGTGCAAAGGAGCAGGCCTTGCGGCTAAGCCGCTCCGTGGGTCGGCTGACCTCCTGCGACTGGGAGCCGTGTCTGGAGTACGGCGAGGAGGTGCAGGCGGAGCACGTGCTGGCGCAGCGCCTGTTCTACTTGCAGCACTGCCGGGATGCGCTGGAGCGCTGCATTGACACCGGCGGTGCGGTGCTGCGCTACCACTGGCAGGACGGCACGGTCACGGTGACCCGCCTGCGCAAGGTCGGGCCCAACCGGGTGAAGGTTTGGAACCTGCTGCCCGGTATGTTGGGGGAGAGTCATTGACTCATCCCCGGCTTTGATGCTCTGCATCCGTGGGAAATGGGGTGACATCAAAAAGAGGAAGCGACACAAGGGCGCTTCCTCTTCTTTGTTATTCGGATATAGTCTTCTCGATGGCGGCGATACGCTGGCTCAGGGGAGGATGGCTGTATTCCAGAATTACCAGAAGTCGGGAAGGGGCCAGATGGACAAAATTCTCCCGTCCTAGCTTCTTCAGAGCGGAGATCAATGCTTCGCCATAGCCTTCCTGTACGGCTTGCCGGTCGGCCCGATATTCGGCCCGACGGCTGTAGGCGCTGGTCAGCAGGCCGGTCAAAGGCTGCAAAAGCCCAAGACCAATGCCCAGCAACAGATAAGCAAAGCCATAATTGACTTCCGAGAAGCCAAAGGCGATGTGTAATTCAGGCTCACGGATCACAAACCATGCAAGTAGCGCCATGAGCTGCAGATTGACGAGATTGAGGATCTGCTGTTTTGTGACATCCTTGTGCAGTCCGTGCCCCAATTCGTGGGCAAATACGGCGCAGATCTCGTCGGTCGTCATGGCATTGAGCAGATTGTCATAAAGTACGATGGTCTTCATTTTGCCGAAGCCCGTGAAATAGGCGTTTAGTTTGGTGGTGCGGCGGCTGGCATCCATCACTTCGATGGCTTTGACCTGATAGCCGTGTTTGGTCAGAAGCGTCATCAGTCGATCCTTTAGCTCGCCTTCTTCCAAAGGAACAAATTTATTGCCCAAGCGGCTAAAAATTGGGTATAGGAAGGAGATCACCAGCGTCAGGCAGAACATCACGCCGGTAAACAGCAGGATGACCCAGTCTCCCATATTGCGATACAGCAATGCTAGGATCGACATCAAACCCACGCAAATCAGAAGTTCCAACAGGAAATTACGAACCTGGTCTCCCAGAAAGGTTTTCACAGAGGAACGATTGAAGCCGTATTTCGCTTCGATACCCATGGTTTCAATATATCCAAATAGCGCACCGATAACGCTGTCAAGGAGACATTGTGTCAGTAGCACGGTCAACAATTCCCAGAAAGAGCCACCGCCGAAGACAGCGGCGACGGCGCTGTGCGTTTGATTGAGTAGTAGCACCATCATCAGCAGGTAGGATACAACGGATGAGAGCAGATGCAGTCGACACAGATCGGCGTTGTAGTTTTTCCAGCGGTTGTAGGTATGACCATCGTAAACGTCGGACACATTGACCGGCGTCGGATTGTTGGAGGAGCGATAGCGCACCGCCAGCAGCATAAGGCGATAGGCGGCTTGCAGAGTGAGTAATAGCAGCACAATGCGTTTCCAATTCATGACAAGAACCTCCCTTAAGGTGTTTTCTCTTTTTGCTTGCTCAGTTCATAAAAAGCGACGGCGCTGGCGGCAGCCACGTTCAGGCTGTCCACTCCGTGGTACATGGGGATCAGTACGGTGTAATCGCAGTGGTCGATGGTTTCCTGAGGAAGCCCATCTCCCTCGCTGCCCAGAATCACTGCAAGCTTGCCCTCCTGTGCCAATACGGGGTCGCTGATGGAAACACTATCGTGGCGTAAAGCCATGGCAGCGGTTTTGAAACCGGCATTTTGCAACTGCGCCAACCAGTCGTTGTCCAAAAAAGTCCACGGGATCTGAAAAACAGTACCCATACTCACCCGGGCGCAGCGACGGTACAGCGGATCGCTGCAGCCGGGGGTCAACAGTAGGGCATCCATACCCAAGGCGGCGGCGCTGCGAAAAATTGCGCCGACATTGGTGGGGTTCATCACGTGATCAAGCACTACGATGCGCCGGGCATTGTGCAAGATCTGCGTTGCGGTACGCAACGGTGGGCGGCGCATGGCGCACAGCATTCCACGAGTGAGCTGAAAACCGGTCAGTTGGGTCAGCACCTCCATTGGGGCGGTATACACCGGCACATCGCCACAGCGCAGGATCGCCGCTTCTGCTTCCGCATTGACGTGTCCTCGCTCCACCAGCAATGAAACCGGAATACATCCGGCATCTAAAGCCCGCATGATGACCTTTGGGCTTTCAGCGATAAACATTCCTTTCTTCGGCTCAAAGCGATTGAGTAGCTGCGCTTCTGTGAGACGGGCATATACATCCAATTCTGGAGCTTGAAAATCGGCGATTTGGGTATATGCGATCATGGCTGTACCCCCAGTAAGGCTTCGACTTCGGCCTGATGGGCGGCATAATAGGCGTTGGCGTCCTCCAGACCCGGGCTCAGGGTGTCCATTGTTCGCTTGTAGGATGCTTGACACTTGGACAAAA
>CAZOVE010000003.1:0-67751 GCA_964583135.1 uncultured Oscillospiraceae bacterium
ATTCGTAGTAAGTCAGCAGGCTCTCGTAAGCGCCCTGCTTGATCAGCAGATACTGTGCGCCGCTCCAAGCATTGGCAACGGTGTCCACAGCAGCCGCAGGAGTATTGAAGCCTTCCACAGGACCAACGATCAGGTCGACGAAGTAGTTGACCTTACCCCTGGCAGAGTTGAAATAGGTGGTCAGGTTGGTGTAACCGTTGAGCATATCGTTCTCAACAGAGGTGGTGGGCAACACGGTGGGCACAGAGGTGTACCAGGGGTTCTCTGCCAGAGCCAGTTCGGGGTGCTTAATGGTGCCCAGACCAATGGCGGTAGAGATATAGCCGGCGCCTTCCTTACCAACACTATGGGTGCACTGATACTCAAAGGCCTGGCTCTTTGCGAAGGACAGGGTGGAGCCCAGATACATACGAGCATAGTTGGTATAGTTGCCGGAAGCCTTTTCCCACAACTCTTCGTAGGTTTCATCGGCGATGACAGGCATTTCCTTGCCGTTGAAGTTGAAGGTCACATAGCTGCCGTCTTCATTGGTCTTAATGAACGCGTCGGGACCATAGGACATCAGGATCTGGCCTTCTTCGGAGTAAGCGTAATCGATGAGCTTCAGGCAGGCGTACAGCTTGTTCTGATCGTTGCCCACGCCGGCAACGCTGATGCCCCAGCCGTCAGTCTTGACGCTACGCCAGGACTCGGTGAAGCGCATGTAAACGCCACCTTCGGTGCCGTCATACCAGCGAGCCACAGGAATCATGACTGCCATGTACTTCTCACCGGAGTCGCCGTCCTTGTTCAGCTTGGTTTCGTTGTAAACGGTCTGGGTCTGGTTGTAGTCATAGTGCATGAAGCCCAGGTCATTCTCCAGCATGGTGGAGGTGTCTTCGTCGGACATATCCTTGAAAGACTGAGAGATCAAACCTTCCTGCAGCATGGCATTCATTCTGGCCAGTGCTTCATAGGTATCCTCTTCCTGACGGGCATCGTGCAGCATACCATCAGTGCCGACGTACAGGTAGTCCTGACGGGACTCCAGACCACGGACGCCAAACAGGACGCCGCAGAAACGGAACATATCAACACGACGCTGGTTGTTATCGTCCTCACGGGAGAACAGGCCTTCCACATTGTCGGTGCCATTGAGGGTGTAGGGGTTTGCAACGACGCAGCGCAGCAGAGCGACCAGTTCGTCAGCATCCCATGCAGCGTTCTGGCCCACAAACAGGTTGGAACGAGTGGTGCCATAGTAGCCGTTGTAAGCGGTATCGATGTAGTTGCGGAGCATATTGACAGCTTCCACACCGCTGACAGTGCCGGCGGCCAGAGCGTCGTTCATCAGCTTCACAATGTTGCCAGCAGCGTCATAATCCTTGGTAACGGACTCAACGCCGGAGCCGTCCAACTTGACCACGTCCACGGTCACCTTACCGCTGGTGGGCATATAGGGCTCGTAAACAGCAGCGCTCAGATTATGGGACTGCTCAGCAGTGAAGGCGCCTTCGCCATCGAGCAGAGCCACGACCCAGTCAGTACGCATCAGGGGCATACGCTCGATGTCGTTCACGCCGTCAAAATACGGAGAGAAGTAAATCGCGCCGGTGGTAGTATTGCCGGTGATGGACAAACGAACGATGGGATTGGCTTCCAGATAAGCCTTGAAGTTGGGCATCAGATCCAGATACTCGGCGATGTTGACGATGGAACCGGCTTCGCCAAACTCAGACAACTGAGAAGCAGTACCGCTGACCATGTCCACCTGATCGAGCTGATCTTTCCAGTACTCGAATTCCTTGGTGGCGGTGTTACCCTGATAAACGCTCTCGAAGAGCATACCCAGACGGTTCTGAACTTCCACCCAAGTGGGCTTCAGATCGCCGGTCTGATAGGTAACGCCATCGGCCAGAGTGATGCCTTCGCCTGCGGTTTCTGCATCAAAGACCAGACCGGTCTTCAGGGAGTTGTAACCGGTAGCCATGCGCAGCACGGTGCCTGCTTCAAAGACCAGCAGATCCACGGGCTCGGTGGGCTGATCCACGCCGCTAGTGGGATCATCGCCGCCAGAAGTAGGCTGATTGGTGGTGGGGTCCGTGGGGGGCGTGATCTGCTCACAGCCGGCGAAGATGGCGCAGGCCATGCACAGAATCAGAAGCACGGAAACAATACGCTTCATGATGTTCATAGTATTCTCCTTTTCCTATTGTTGGTTTTATAATTACCGATCCTCGTCGGTCATTATACGATGGTTATTCCTTCACGCCGCCGACGTTCACACCCTTGGCAAAATACTTCTGAATAAACGGGTAGATGACCAAAATGGGCACGATGGAGCAAACGATCAGCGCGTAGATCACGGAGTCAGAAGAATACGCCTTGTCCCAGCCGGCCATAGCTTCAGGATCGGTGTATTCCTCCAGTTTTAGACGGATAAATACCTGCAGGGGATGCTCGTTGGAATTAGATACCATTTGACGAGCCCAGAAATAGCCATTCCAGCGAGAGATGGCAAAGAACAGCGCCACAGTCGCAATGGTGGACTTGCTCATCGGGATATACACTTTGGACAGGACCTGGAATTCGGTGGCGCCGTCCACGATTGCCGCCTCCTCAATGTCCGAGGGAACACCTTCGAAAGCATTGCGAAGCAAGATGATGTTCATAGCCGCCATACCCATGGCGATGACCACCAACCACTTGTCGTCGGTAATACCCAAAGACTGGAACACATCCCGGGTGTCCAAATAGTTCAGATACTGGGGCACAATACCGGCAGAGAACCACATGGTAAACACCAAGAAGAAATTGAAGAACCGCCGGAATAGCAGCCGCTTCTTACTCAGCGCATATGCACCCAGAATGGCCACTAGCAGAGACCAAACCGTACCGTAGACAGTCAAGAACAAGGTGTTGGAATAGGCATTCCAGAACATATTGTCGCTGAACATCCGGGCAAAGGCTTCAAACTGTATATCTTTCGGGAACAGGACCACTTCGCCATAGTCCACCGCATGTTGACCGCTGATGGATGCCGAAACGGCATACACAAACGGATACAGGCAGCACAGAGCGAAAACCGTCAGCAACGTATAGCTGATCACCTTAAAGATCAGTTCGGAAATTTCAAGTTTTCTTTTCATGCACCCACCCCCTTAGTAAAGCGAGACATCCGAGGCTTTGCGCGAGATGGTGTTCGCACCGATGACCAACAACATACTGATGATGTTGCCCATCATTTCCGCAGCGGCCGCCAAACCCTGATTCGTGGCCGAGCCGATGCCGTAACGTTGCGCAAAGGTGGAGATCACGTCTGCAGTCATGTAAGTGCTGGGATCATACAGCAGCAGGACTTTCTCATAGCCCACGCTCAGCAGGGATCCGATCCGGGTAATGAGCATGATGACCAACGTTGACAGGATGCTAGGGATCACCACATAACGCATCTGCGCCATTTTGCCGGCGCCGTCAATCTGTGCGGCTTCATAGCTGGTGGGAGAGATGGCGATGATTGCGGCAAAGTAGACGATACTGTCGTAGCCAGCACTTTCCCAAATGCCACTGATCTGATAAATCGCACGGAAGAAGCTGGGATCCCGCAGCAGGCCTGCATTGGCGACCTCTTCCTCCAAAACACCGATGGCCACCAAAGCCTGCGACAAGATACCCATATTGGTGGTCAGAGAGCCCTGCTTGACCAACATGGTCACCAAAGAAGTCATAACGACGGTGGAGATAAACTTCGGCAGGTAAGTCAGCACCTGATATGTACTTCTGAGAATGTTCGACTTGATCTCATTAAAGAACAGAGCCAAAATCACCGGCATGGGGAAACCGAAGCACAGACCGTAGAAACTCAGCAGGAAGGTATTCCGCAGTGCCCTCCAAAACTCCGTGGAAAGGCCGTCACCGCTTACCAGTAGCCGCTTGAAATAGGAGAAACCGGAGAAAAACTGATCCGCCACCGGCTTCACCTGATCCGCCACTTTAAAGCAGCGCAACAGCTCATACATGGGGAAGTAACGCCAGAACAGGAACACCAAAATCATGGGCACCAGCATGACATACAGTCGCCAGTCTTTCAGCACCGCCCGCACTACATTGCGCCAGTAGTGCTTTTCCACATCGTCCCGGACCACCTGCTCCGGGTCGTTGCGGTAGGTATTGGTCGTTTTGTCATAAACGAGGAAATCTGCAGCCATTGGTTTTTTCAAAACTGTTCTCTCCCTTCAGCTTCCTGCTGGCGGTGAATGCGCAGCAGATAATTCTTTTGGTCTTCGAAAAGACCGTCAACCCGACGGGCTGCCCAAATGATCACCAATGTGAACAACCCGGAAAGGACATCTGTGGTGATAAATCCCAGACAGGCCTCCAAATTATAGCCCAATACCGCAGCCATCGCCGCTCTGCCCAACCACATCAGCACCTGAATGCACAGGGCCAACATCAACGACAGGAAGCCACTCTTGCGGATCCGTTCTTTATCAAAAAATACAAACATCAATAATGTCAGCAGTGACAGGCCGTTTCCTACGCCATAGATCAGACCTTGCTGCGCGTTGCCACCGGCTAATGCGGTAAATATCAGGCCACCGACCACGGCATGGATCGCCGCATAGCCGCCCCAACGCATCATCACCAACGCCGTCATCACTGCCACTGGCGAGACCACAAATAACTGGTCTGCAAACCATCGGTTTGCGGCAAAGTGGATCAGCACCTGACACACCACCTGAACCACCAACAGGATCGTCAGGTCGATACCGCGGTACTGCTCCACGGTAATTTGTTTCTTCATAAATATTACCTTTTATTCCGTACCGGCTCTGACCCACGGAACTCTTCCCGGCAGGAGGGGCGACTCATAAAAGCGTGCCGTCCGATCCCGGTGGGTATCATTCCACTTGTCGAAGCCTTCCGCAGCGATGTGGGCATCGTAGCGGCAATTTTCAAAGCATACGATCCCATGATCTCGCCATGGGCGAGCCAGATATACAGATCCGACCGTCACACCCTCTTGCATGGTCATCCGGCAGTCTACAAAGCGGAAGCCTTCCTGCTGCACCTTTTCGTGTGCCGGTGCCGCCACAAAGCCGATATCCCGTTCATCCACCAGCGAATGAATGGTACAACCGTCAAATCGTGCCGCACCGCAGCCGAAAATAAAATCCACCGTTCCTTCAATGCGACAATTGCGGAAGTGCTGCCGCATCCAGATACCACGGCGCAGCTCGTCCGGCAGGAAACCCTCATAGCGTCCGATCAGATCCGACGGCAAGGGGCCCAGAAACAGGGTGTCCTGTGTGGAACACAGGGTACAGTTTTCCATAAGGAAATCCGTTCCCACCACGCTCAACGCCACTTCCTGTCCCTTTTGTCGGGGCTGCGCTCCATCGTTGACAATGGACAGATCCCGTATCGTCACTGCATCGGCACAAATCGCCATGGTATAGGTGCGGAAGGTATTATACTCCCGCCCAATGTTGTCCAGCTTTCGCGCATGATCGTCGAAAATCAGCACCGTCTGATCTGCGCCGGCGCCCAACAGGGTGACGCCTGCACGCCGAAGCACCGTTTTTTGCCGATACTCACCCGGCGCCAAATGCACAACAGCTTTTTCCTCCAACGCATCAAAGGCTGCCTGCAGATCATCCGCCGGTGTCAGGAATACTTCCATTACAGCAGCTTAGCCGTGGGGATACCATCCATATCGTCAAAGTCCTGATTCTCGCCACACATACCCCAAATAAAAGTATAGTTGGCGGTGCCCACGCCGGAATGGATGGACCAAGAGGGCGAAATGACGGCTTCCTCATTGTGCATCACAATGTGGCGAGTTTCCTGACCCTGACCCATCATGTGGAAGACGCATTGATCGGCGGCCACGTCAAAGTACATATACACTTCCATGCGGCGCTCGTGGGTATGGCTGGGCATGGTATTCCATACATTGCCGGGCAACAGTGCGGTCATACCCATGGAAAGCTGGCAGCTTTCACAGACAGCAGGATGAATATACTGCCGCAGGATCCGCTCGTTTACAGTTTCCTGCGCACCCAAATGATTGTAGCGAGCCTTGTCCATCGGAATGTGGACCGTGGGGCAGGTGCGGTGTGCCGGGCAGGAGTTGATGTAGAATTTGGCGGGATTCTCCCCATCCAGAGAGCGGAACACCAGTTCCTTGGTACCCATGCCGACATAGATGCCGTCCCGATTGTTCATGGCGTACTCCACGCCGTCGAGAACCATCACGCCGGGGCCGCCGATGTTGATCGCTCCCAGCTCACGACGAGCAAGGAAATAAGGGGCCGCCAGTTCCTTGCAGGTTTCCAGTACTAGCTCTCCCGTCACGGGCATAATGCCGCCGGCGATGATGCGGTCCTGGTGAGAATAGGTCAAATTGATCTCATCCGGGGCAAAGAGCTTTGCAATGTGATAGTGCTTGCGTAGCGTAGCGGTATCATAATGCTTGGAATCTTCCGGATGATTGGCGTAACGAACATCAAAATTCATATTTACACACGCTCCCATATTTCTTTCATTGTCGTCACCGCAGCGGCGATGTGGGCACCTGTGGTGCCCTCCAACGTCAACACGGCGTTGCGGTCATACTGTTTGATGCGGCTCAGCACCGCTTCCAGATCCATCTGGCCGGTACCGAAGGGTACTTGCTTCGGTTTGTCACCGGGGACAAAACAGCAATCCTTCATGTGAAACAAGAGGATCTGCCCTTCAAAGGTATCCAGTCCCTGTTCCAGAATATGCAGGTACTGGCTCTGATTGTCCCCGTCCAGATAATTATATAAGTCGAAAATCACTTTGGTGGGTCTGCCGATCATTTCTCGGGCTCGAGCAAGAGTTGCCACATCATAGCACACGTGCCCTGCCGCTCCTTCTAGCGCCACCATGCTGCCACATTCGGCAGCAATGTCTGCTAAGTGGGAGAAAGTCTCCACCACGGTCTGCAGCGCCGCTTCGGTGCGATTTTGGGGATGATAAGTCCACTTATCGTCGTTAAATGAGCCGGTTTCCGAGCCTACAATATTACAGCCCATGAGCTGACCATACTTCAGATACTCTGCAAACACGGCAAAACAGCGTTGTCTTTTTGCCTCATCCGAATGGACGGGATTGAAATACGCTCCCACAAGGGGGATCATTTTCCCCGCCCCGGAAAAAGCGTGGCCGATAGCCGCCGCTTTATCGGCGGTGATGCCGCCGGGGGCATAGGCAACGTCTTCATAAGCCTTATAACAAACCATCTGCACGCCATCGATCCCCAGACGGTTCAATTCACTCAGGATCGCTTGGCTGCCCTTGACACCGAGGTCATGGGCGCGAATACAAATTTTCAACGGGCTACCTCCTCTGATTCATCCCGGAAGGCAAATCCCTTTTCCCGGAAAAACGCCATCATTGCCTCAGGCCAATCGGGCAACCCCCAACTGACAACAGGCACTCGCCCAACATCGTAGACCATCTCGTCTGCGGTAGACAGGCCGTGGGGACCATAGCGATAGATGTTCATTGCAAAATCCACACCATTACCATCTAACGCATCGGCTAAAAGCAAACTGTTGCGCACCGGCACCGCCGCATCATTGCGTGTATGCCAGAGGAACACCGGCGGCATATCCGGTCGCACCAACGTATCCAGCGACAGCCGCTGCCGCAGCGCTGCATCGTCACCGGTTAAATTGATAAAGCTGCCCTCATGGGTGTTACCCCAGCTCACCGCCACCGGATAACACAGTCCCAGCGCATCCGGTCGCAGCGTCTGGGCATCCGCAATATCGGCCACCTCGGGGCAATCATACATCGTACCCAAACAGCCACACAGATGGCCGCCGGCGGAAAAACCGATCGCTGCCACCATCCGGGGATTCACTTCATAGCGCTGGGCATTTTCCCGAATATAGCGCATAGCCAAAGCTGCTTCCCGCAGCGCCACCGGGAAACGAGCCGGTGCGCAGGAATAGTCCAACGCATAGGCGGTATAACCCCGGACAACAAACCGCAGCGCCACTGGCTCCTTCTCCCGTGGCGAAGTTTTGCCGTAACCGCCACCGGGCAAAACCAAGACGGCCGGCTTATACCGATTGCCATGGATATGTACAGCCGTCTCCGGTTGGTAGATCGTCAAATATCCGGCATTGGCACCTTGGCGCTGCAAACCATAATATCGATAAAGATCTAGCGATTCTACCCTCATAAGTTGTATTTCCTACCCAAAAAATGGCTTTCCGGATTTCTCCTTCCATCATTTCCGCCGAGATCCACACGTCGGCACCATATGATGATTATAGACCTTTTTATGTCTTCCGTCAATGAACGTTTCTTCCAAAATATAGGTTCCGAATTTGCATAAAATCACACGAATTTCGTCACTCCTGTCCTATAGTAAAACGATAGGAAGTTTTCTAGCTGAGACAGCTCCGACAGGATTACTTTTTATAGGTATCGGAATAACCGAAAACACCTTCCGCTTTCCCTTGCCGTGACAGTTTTCCTTCGTTATACTTTTTCCATCAGAATTGTTTTCGGAGGATTGGACGTATGTGCATACATCCCCCTTTGGCTACACCTCCGCCAGCCACTTTTACCATGGAGGGAGATACTTTGATCCGCTATCGCGGTACGCAGAGTCATCTTCTACTCCCGCAAGGCATTCGACGTATCGGTCGGTATGCATTTCGGGATCATCAGCAGCTTCGCCGGGTGACGCTTCCGGAGGGATTGGCGGAAATTGGCGAAGGCGCATTTCAAGATTGTATGGGCTTAGAGACGATCGATCTGCCCGGTATAGAGCAAATCGGCGCTTACGCCTTTGCAGAATGCAATAATCTGTGCGCACTCTTGGTCCCTCGCACCGTCCGTTCCATCGCAGATCGTGCCTTTGTCGACTGTCGACAGTTGGAAGAGATCACCCTACCTCCAAGGACCGACTTCGGCATCCACCCTTTTTTACGTACCGGTCTGCAGCGGATCTTATATCCCGAAACCAAGGAATATTTCCGTTCTTCCGGACAAAGCGCCGCCCTCACCAACGCATTGCGTGCCGATTTTCCGAAAGATGGTCCCTCCATTCATTTTTCCGACGGCAGTATAGACGTTGCTTCTCATCTGACCATCTTACACACCACCCCGTAACCCCCACCATCATACAATACGAAAGGAGTATCTATCATGTTCTGTAAGTTTTGTGACAATGAGATCCCCAATGGCAGTACTTTCTGCTGCTGGTGCGGCGGCAAACAATCCGACACTCAACCAACCGGCCATTATTCCGCTATGGATGCCTGCTATGCAGACCGAGGATGGACACCTCCCGGCGGTTACCGAAGCGCCAGCCCATTTGTCATCGAAGGTGACCGTCTTGTCAGCTATACCGGCGAAGATTGCCGTGTTATTCTCCCTGCCGGCATCCGTTTCATCGGGCCAAACGCCTTCCGAGACAACGGGCAGATTGTGGACGTGGTCATTCCCGAAGGGGTGATCGAAATCGGCCCTCACGCCTTCGACCTCTGTTGGCACTTATCTTCCGTCCACCTGCCCAACACCCTACTTCGCATCGGTAGTGGGGCTTTCAGAAACACCGCATTGGAAAGCATTACCCTTCCCCCCGCTGTACGCAACGTAGGTTCCGAGGCTTTCGGCTGCAGTCTGCGCACCATCTCCATCCCCCGGGGGATCGACCTGCAGTTAGATGCCTTTTCCGGTACTGGCATTAAGGAAGTATTTTTCCACGGTTCTTATCAGGAATATCAGGATGCACAAATGCAAAGTATGTTGCGCAGAGCTTTCCATGACCGCAGCGGTTCATGGGAACCGATCAAAATCCATTGTTTGAACAAGAAATTCTCCCTATTCCCCTGATCTTTGTAACACAAATCATCCCCCTGATGCAACTTTGGCATCAGGGGGATACACTCTTTACTCTGGCAACGTCGTCACCAAATGGTGAGACATGCAGGTACGAACCTGCTCACTGAGCATCGTTTCCTTCAGCAACGGCACAAACACCGAGCGGTCATAATCCGTAAACCGCAGCCGGAATTCTCCATCCTGCAACACGGCATAGTGGACTCCCTTGGAGCGAGAATCGGTACATACCCGATAAGAAATGCTGCCCGGATTCAAAAAATAGGCACCGCCGTAGCTTTGGTGCAAGCAACATTGATGCGAATGCCCGGTGACGACCACTCGTGTCCGGGCCTGCAAACCTGCCGGCCACACTTCGTCGAAGGTCATTTTCGATTCACATTGTGCCCAGCGCGCCAGCAGACCGTGACGGTTCATCTCATCCTCATTGTAATAGTGCTTGATGAGAAAGGCAAAATCTTCCACTTGCATCGAATGTACATCCGGCAACCCATCCAGATATGCGATGTCCTCCGATCCCAACTGCTGCATATGCCGCTGGGCAAACGTGCCTGCAGGCGGCTCGATCCCCTGCTGCAGATTGTGGTAATGGGCGGCGATCTCACGATCGTGATTACCCGCTACCGCGATGACTTGGTGCGCCCGACACCAATCCAGCACTTCCTTGGGATGGAAGCCCCAGTCCACCAGATCACCGGCGCAAAGGATCAGGTCGCTGTCTTTTTCCCGTTTCCACACCGCTTCCAAAGCATGGATATTGGCGTGTAGATCGGATAAGAACAGAATTTTCATGTCGTTTCACCTCAAAAACAGGATACCACGGAATGGCAGTGCTGTCAACAGATGTGCATCAGAAATATAAAAAGCATTTATATTATTCCCCCATCGTACAAACCCACAACCGCACCGATGGAAAAACACCTGCTAATTCCCGAATAAATTGGGTAAAAATAGACAAATTTATGCAATAATTTTCTACCTCAATACCGCAAATAACCCATCCGTCCCCCTTGACAGTCCCGAAAAATAGATGTATTCTAATAATGTAAAAGCGTTTTATTATGAAACGCCAAAATTAACAAGAAGGAGAATCTACCATGAAAAAATTACTTGCATTGCTACTGGCTCTGGTAATGGTCTTCGGTCTGGTGGCCTGTTCCGACACCAACGATCCCGATGGCACCTCCGGCGATCCCAGCGGCAACACCCAAACCCCCGTAACCCTGCGTGTGGCCTCCTATCGCTCCGAAGATGAGGCCATCTATAAGGAGATCGTCAATCGTTTCCAGACCAAGTACTCGTACATCACCGTTGATTTGGATCTGAACCCCGACCAAACTTCCTACTACCAGAATCTGGAAGCCGACCTGATGGAAGGTGTTGCTCCCGACGTGTTTGACTTCCACTCCAACACCACCTTTGTCGAGTATGCTCAGGCCGGTATCTTCCTGCCTCAGGACGATCTGTCTTACATGACCAACTATCAGGATGGTGCCAAGGCCATCAGTAGCGTTGACGGTAAGAACTATGCGTTCATCAACGCCTACAATATGCTGGCGATCTTCTACAACAAGGACATCTTCGCTCAGGAAGGTCTGTCCGAACCCACTACTTTCGAAGAATTTGCGACTCTGTGCAAGACCCTGCAGGACAAGGGCTACGGCGGCGTCATTTATCCGGGTTCCACCGTTGGCACCAGTTGGCTGTTCAATGCCGTCATGACCATCAATCTGGGTGGCCCCGGCTACAAGGATCTGATCGAAGGCATGGACTCCGGTAAGTACACCGACATCACCACCATCGATGGCGTTGAAGAAGGTCTGAAGACTCTGCAGGCATACTACGACAACAACATCTTCTACACCGCCTCCGAAGCCACCGATCTGACGCAGGCAATGTCCCTGTTCGCACAGGGTCTGGCTCCCATGATGTACAACGGTACTTGGAGCTTCGGCACCAAAGAGACCGACTTCCCTGACATCAACACCGGCGTGTTTGCTATCCCCACCGTGGGCAACACCGGCGAAAACTACGCAGAAAGCGCTCAGTTGACCGTCATCAATGCCTCCACCAAGGTCGCAGATGCCGCCAAGCTGTGGGTCGAGTTCATCGCTTCCGCCGAGATCTCCTCTTACTACTGCTCCAGCGCCAAGATGATCTCCACCATCGAGGGTGTGACTCTGGATTACGAAGGCGGCGATGTGCTGGCTACTCTGGCTTCCAAGGGTGTCAACCTGCTGCCCACCTATACCCGTAACAACAAGGACTACTGGAACAGCACTTGGAAGGCTCTGCAGAGTGATCTGATGTACGGTGCCAAGGACTATGACACCGCCATTACCGAATATGTCCAATTCCTGACGGACCTGAATCTGGCCAACATCGGCTGATCTTCTTGCATGCACATATAGCCCTCTGTGGATCTCCACAGGGGGCTATCCCCCACTTTAAGGTTCAAAGAAGGGTCGGAAAAACCGGCGTTTCTTTGAGTCGTAAAGCAATTACAAGGAGGAATCGAACTTGAAGTTGAGAAATTGGTATCGTAAGCACCGTTATTTCCGATATATTTTGTATGCACTTCCCATCTTATTGGTGTGGTTTGTGTTGTCGATCTATCCCCACGTGCAGATCATTCCACTTTCGACATACAAATGGGGCACCTTTGTCCAGTCCAAGGAATTTGTGGGTGCTTACTATTATAAGATGCTCTTTACCTATCAATGGTCCGATACATGGCGCTACATCCGCAATACTCTGTGGTACATTTTCTTCTTGTTTTCCATTCAGACGGTGATGGCACTGTCGCTGGCTCTGATCCTTCAGAAGAATACAACCCATAACAAAGCCTTCCGAGCGCTGTTTTTCCTACCCATGGTCTTTTCCGCCACAATGGTCAGCCTAACTTGGAGCTATATGTACGACCCCAACTTGGGTATCATCAATACGTTGCTGGGCGCTCTGGGCGTGGAAGGTTATCCCGGGCACAACTTCTTCAAGCCGGACTGGTGCGCAATACTGTTTATCGTTTTGGTGCATATCTGGCATAACATCGGTTATCCCATCACCATTTTCACTTCCGGTCTGCAAACGATCCCAACCGACCTTTATGAAGCGGCTACGCTAGACGGCACTACCGTCTGGACCAAATTCTGGAAGGTGACTTTCCCCCTATTGCTGCCGACGATCCTGCGCACCACGATGCTGACCCTCAGTACCGGCGCGCTGGCTTATGACTATGTGCTGATGATGGGTTCACGGATGACCACGGTATCCTTCGATACCTGGGGTTCGGCCATCTACAAAACGATTTCTCTGGATACGGATTATGGTATGGCTTCCGCCCGATCCGTGATTCTGTTTGTGATCCTCGTGATCCTCTGCGTAGTTCAATATCTGGCCACGAAGAAGGTCGAAGATTCCTATCTTGGTTAAGGAGGGGAACTGTATGAAACCCAGAAAACTCAATTCCGGTTGGACGATCCCCAACGCCCTTGGCAAAGCCGTGGTCTACCTCTACGCCATCGTGGTGGCGTTGCCTTTGTACTTTGTGATCATCACCGCATTCAAAACCGAAACAGAGATCACTGTCGCACCCCTTTCCCTGCCGGAAGTCTGGCAGTGGGGCAATATCAGCGAAGCCTTTACCAAAGGCAATCTGCTGCGAGCCTGCTGGAATAGTGTCTATACCTCCTTAGCCGGCGTGGTGCTGCTGATGCTCAATGTGGTCATCGTTTCCTATTGCTGCCACCGGCTGCGTAATTACAAGATCGGTACGATTTTGTACACCCTGATCCTGATGGGTCTGTTCATCCCCAAGGTAGGCTATGTTTCACAGATCCTGTTGTATCGGGATCTGGGCATTTACAATTCCCCCTTGGCGCTGATTTTAGGTGCTGCGGTGGGCAACATTCCTTTCGGCGTGTTTATCGTAGCCGGCTTCCTGCGAACCATCCCTCGGGAACTGGAGGAAGCAGCGGAATTGGATGGCTGCAACGATTTTCAGCTCATTTTCCACGTCATGATGCCCATTATTAAGCCAGCCTTGGTCACTGTGGGTATTTTCTCTTTCTGTAGCGTGTGGAATAGCTGTACGACGCCCATGCTTTTCATCCGCAACAAGGACTACTATACCATCCCCATGGCACTATTGACCTTTAATTCGACTTATGATACCAGTTATAGTCTGCTGTTTGCTGCTATTTTGGCAACCGGTCTGCCGTTGGTCATTGCCTACCTCTTCTGCCAGAAATACTTTACGCAAGCGCTGGCAGGCGGTGTAAAGGGGTGAGTGGATGAAACACTACTGTGTGATCTCCCACACCCACTGGGATCGGGAATGGTATTTGACCTACGAACAGTTCCGCCTGCGTCTGGTGGATATGCTAGACCATCTGCTATTGACCTTGGAACGAGAGCCAACCTATGTGTTCCATCTGGATGCCCAGACCATCGTTTTGGAGGACTATTGGCAGATCAAACCGGAAAACCGGGATCGTTGCTGCCGATTCATTCGGGAAGGTCGGCTGATCATCGGTCCATGGTACGTACAAAATGATTTTTTACTCACCAGCGGCGAGGCAACCGTGCGCAACTTGCTGCTCGGCCGCAAGCAAGCTTTGGAAGCCGGTGGCTGCGACGATACCGGTTACACCCCGGATCAATTTGGTCTGATTTCCCAGCTCCCTCAGATTTTGCGAGGTTTTGGCATCGATAACTGTGTGTTTGGACGTGGTTATCGAAAGCACTCTGTAGACGAAGCCGGGCAAATTCATGAGCAGCCCTTACCTGCTGAGCTGCTCTGGCGCAGCCCCGACGGTTCGGAAGTGCTGGGTGTGTGCATGAGTTTCTGGTACAATAATGCCCAACGTTTTTCCGCCGACCCCGAACGTGGGATGCGTTTGATACGGTGGCAGGATGCGCATTTCGACGGCATCGCGCAGACTCCTTATCTGCTGTTGATGAACGGCGTTGACCATTTGCAGGCACAAGATGACCTTCTGCCCATCCTTGCGCAGCTACAAACCCGATTAAATCCGGACGAAACCATCTATCAGACCACGCTACATCACTACTTGCAACAAGTACGCAGCGCACTGCAGGGCAAATCTCTATTTGTGTGGGATGGAGAAATGATTACCGGTCTGGATCCTCAGCTTCTGAAAGACTGTTCTTCCTCCCGTGTATATCTAAAAATCCAAAATGTCAAGCTGCAAAACCGTCTGGAAGCCGGACTGGAGCCGCTGTATTCTCTTCTGGAAATGCTGGGTATGCAAGGGTGCTATCCTGCCGGTCATTTGGATCATATGTGGAAAATGCTGATCGCCAACCATGCCCACGACAGCATCTGCGGTTGCAGCAAAGATGCGGTGCATCGCCATATGGAAGACCGTTTTGCAGCCTTGGAAGAAACCGGAAGCGACCTACAAAAGCGAGGCATGGAGTTGCTTTCTGCCCACATCAGTCGGGATACACTCACGGAAAAAGACTATCTGATCACCGTTGTCAACCCCTTGGAGCAGACCCGGAGCCAGTGTATCGAGGTCACGGTAGATGTGCTAAGTTCGGACGCTCCCACAGGATTGAATATTCTAGATGAAAATGGGCACTGCATTCCCTATACCCTGCTGGAGCACCACCGCATCAACCGGCGGATGATCTCTCCCATCAATCTACCCGGATTCCGGGAGGTGGAGCGCTATCGCATCCGCATGGTTGCCGAGAACGTCCCCGCCTTTGGTTATCGTAGCTATCGAGTCCTGACCGATGGCACAGCGGTGCAGAAACACCACCCTCAACCAAGCCAAACCATGCAGAACGATTTTCTTCTGGTACAAGTGGATGCGGCGGGACATATCGATCTTCTGCACAAGGCTACCGGTCATTGGTATCGAGATGTGCTGACGCTAGAGGATCGGGCAGACATCGGCCATTCCTATATTTCCATCCCCGCTCCCGGTGACATTCCTATGCATCCGACCGCGCCGGTACAAATCCTCTCCGATTGCGGCGATCCGCAGCAGCAAAGCATCACGCTGTGCTATCTTTGGTCGCTGCCGGAGTGCTATGAGCCCACGCAAAATTGCCGCAGCCCGCATCGTGTACAATGTCCCGTCACCATTCGCCTCCGCTTGGACAGCACTTCAGCGCTGCTGGATATTCAAATCGACATGGAGAACCGGGCAAAAGATCATCGTCTGTCGGCCTTGGTCCATACCGATCTGCACAACAATATCACCACCGCCCTTTCCCCCTTCGATCTGGTTCAGCACGATAAAACCCAAATCGACACCCGTATTTGCAACGAAACCCGGCACAATTCCGGATGTGTATCCCTTTGCGGCGAGGATCGAGGTATGTCGGTACTCAATCTTGGTCTTTACGGCTATGAAAACCCGCAACGGGAGGAAGGCACTCTGGCGCTAACCTTGGTTCGATCTACAGGACGTGTTTGGCCTCAGGATGCGCAGGGTGCACCGGAAGACGATTCTTGGGAAGCCCCCGAAAATCAATGTCTGCGCAAACTTTCGCTACGGTTGGCGCTCTATCCCCATGGTGCGGATCTGGCACAAGCACAAGTACTGTTTGTGCAGCGAGCATGGCAAAATCCGCTGTTGGTACACAGCACACCAGTGGATATCCGAAAGTTTTTGGGCGGTCGCCCTGCATTGCAAGATTCCAACATTGACGAGGATTTCTATCTGCCGGATTCCTATCCTCAGGTTCGTCTGCCACGCCACACAGCCCCTTGGCATCTGGAGGGCAGGCACATTCAGGTGACTGCGTGGAAAAAATCCTTCGATCGAAGTACCTATATTTTGCGTTTCTTCAACGCCAGCAAGCATCCCCAAAACGTCGTGCTGCGCTTCGGCGATCTGCAAGTAAAAAATGTATACAAAAGCGACCTGCAGGAGGTCGCGCGGCAACCGCTATGTATCTACCAAGGATGCACCCACATCCCCACCCGAGGCAAAGAAATCGTCACGCTGATCCTTGAAATATGACACTAAAACCAATTTCGCTACCAAAATCCGAATTAATTCCCCACGGCATCTTGATTGTAAAAGGATTTTATAGTACAATATTTTCGGGTGAAGATGAATGGATAAATCCTCGGGCATTAACAATACTGTACTGAAGCAAAACAACCGTGGCTTGGTATACAAGCTGATCGCAACCAGCGACGGAATCTCCAGAACCGAGTTGGCCGAAGCCAGCAATCTGACCAAAATGGCCGTATCCTATATTGTAGCGGAATTTTTGGAAAAAGGACTGGTGGTAGAAACGGAATACACCGGTCAGCGCAAGTTGCCACGCAAGCCTGTGATTCTACGACTGTCACAAAATTCTCCAAATGTTGTAGGTGTTTTGATCCACAGAAACTATATCGCCGCCGTCTTGTGCGACTGCTGCCTCAATGTGCTGCGCTCTACCACCATACGCATTCGGGACTATGATCAGGATGACCTGATAGAAGCTGCTTTTCGGGTAACGGATGCCGTCATGGCCGGCCGGGTCGTTGCCGGAATCGGCATCGGCTCCATCGGTCCCGTAGACATCGCCAACGGTATGATTCTCAATCCCCCGGATTTTTCCGGAATTCGGAACGTGCCGATCGTCGAGCTTTTCCGCCAGCGTTATGAGCTGCCAGTATATTTGGATTACCACTACAACTGCGCTGCCATGGCCGAAAAATACTTTGGCAAGGGGCAGCACTACCAAAACTTCTTGTTTCTAGGTATTACCGAAGGTTTGGGTCTTGGCATCGTAGCGGATAATCGGCTCTACAGCGGCTTTACGGGTCTTTCCAGTGAGATCGGCCATGTCTGCATCGATCGCAACGGGCCGCTGTGTCAGTGTGGCAACCGAGGCTGCATGGGTAATTATCTGGATTTCAATTCCGATTCTGCCATTCGTGCCTCGATGGAATGTTTGGGCATCGGCATGGCCGGTGTCTGTAACCTACTCAATCCGGAAGCAGTCATTGTCGGTGACGAACTGGCTCGCTTACAGGACACGCATCTACAGATGTTTGAAGCAGAGCTCAACAAGCGGCTTCTGGGCAAGGAATATCGCAGAGTGAAGATCACGCGATCTTACCGTTGCAAAGATCTAGAGGCCTCGAGCTGCGCCATGAACGTCATCTGCCGGATCTTTGACGGAACCGTACCACTATAACATACACATAAGAATTCCGGCCACCCATCGGGTGGCCGGAATTCTTTTCTGCGCTCAGTCGCTGTTATATGTTGCATCGATAATGGCCTGTAGCGAACCGTTGGTACTCTGGATCACGGCTACCGGCGTACTGGTACCGCGGATGACCGCTCCAAAAATTTCGTCAGCCACCAGCGCACCCATCTCCAAAGAGACTGCCGGCAGGAATTCTATATTCTTGCCCATATCCAAGAGGAATTCTACATCCGTCCGGTTTACATAACTTTCGTCCAATATTTCTTCCAGTCTGCTCTCCCGAGTCTCCTCGTAGTAACCTTCCTCATCGGTAGGATCCCAGATCCGCTTGGCTTCCATCCAGAAGGCGGCCCGCTCCTCCGCGGTGAAGTTAGATTCCTTGGGCAAACACCAGAACGCAAAAGCTTCGGTAGCATCCGTCAATTTGGTGCCGGAAGGCCCCAGAGGCAGGGTCACTACGGAATAATCCGTAAAACCGGAGTTTTTCAAACTGGCAGGTGTCGGATAGTAGGCAAACAGCAGTTTTCCGTCCTTAAAGGCATTCAAGGTATCGTTCATGGCCTCCACGCCGTCAGTCCATTCACCGTAAATCGACTTGTCCTCCAGAGCCATCTTCTGCACCATTTCTAAGATCTCCATAGCCTTACCGTTGGTAGCTTCATAGGTAAAGGCATTGTGGTAGACACCATTCTCATCCTGCACAGCATAATCAAAATCATTGCTGACCTTGAGCATATTTGCCAGCATGAAGCAACCCACACCGTACTGTTCCTTACTAGGGTCTGTGGCTGCAGCGCAGTACGCCCGGAAGGTCTCCCAATCCCATTTGCCTTCCCGTGCCAAGGTTTGAGGGTTTTCAAGCCCCAACGCATCCAGCATTTTGGTGTTGACCAGGAAATAATAGTTCGGCGTACGGTTCTGATCCACAGGATTGATGCCCCAGTTTTCGCCATTTAAGACATAAGTGGTCTGGTTCCAGCGATCTGCATCTTCGGCGTTGTTAATGTACTGTGTCGTGGGAAGGATCAATCCCTGCTTGATCAGGCTGACGTAGTTCCACGAGTGGCACATCATAATATCAGCGTACACTTCACCGCCTAGCGACTTCTGAATGAAGTTACTGAAATGCGCTTCCTGCGTATCCACGATCCATTCGATCTCACAGTTAAATTCCTCTGCAGCGTGCTTCAGGGAGTAGTACCAGGCATCCTCACTGTCGCTGTCGCCCAAGTTCGGGATCTCCGGCTCATACCAAACTGCAATTTTGATGGTCTTACCGCCAAAATCATACTTGGTACCTTCGCCTTCGGTGTTGCCTGAGGTGCTGCCGCTGGGATCGGCCTGCGTTGTATCACAGCCGGTGACAAACAGCAGCATCAATGCAGCCAACAGGAGGCACAGCAGTCTTTTCATGGTTTTCATAGCATTTATCCTTTCTCTCATAGAGAATCAAGAGGCCTTCTTCTTGCCTCTTGCGGTCATCACGACCACCACAGTCACCGCAGCGATCGCTACCGCAGCGACGACACCCCAAAGCACCCAACTCTGGACGGGCAAAACGACTTCGCCGGGATCGGAAGGATCCGTCACGTCTTCATTGGGGGATGTGGTATCGCTTTCCTCCTGCGTCAGGTCGCGCTCTTGTAGCGCAGGCGTAAACAGATCATAATCTGCACCGGCGTTTGCTACCAACGACATTGACCGCAAGCCCATCGCCGCGGGATCATCCTTCGATGTCCAGTATACCCGCACATAGATCTTCTGCAGGCCATAAACCTGCGCCGACAGGTCAATTGCGATCTTTTGGGTATCCGACTGGTCATCGGTCGGTGTGATCTCCTTGACCACCGAGTAATTCTCACCATCGATGGACAGATAGACCTTGATCACAGAGCTGTCTTTTTTATCCTCATGGACATACCCAAAGCGACCGACCAGAGTCAGGTAGCAATCCTCAAAGGGTTCTCCCTCCTGTGCGGTCAGAATCCATGTGGCATAGGCATCCTCGCCGGCCTCGCTAGCCGTCAGCAGGGGCGTCTGATCGTAGCCAAACATTAGGTTTGCCGATTTATAGGCGTCAATGGCGACCTTGTCCACTTTACCCACTGGCAACGTGGTGAAGGACTGCACATTGGTGATTGCGATTTTGGTGGGATTGTCGCTGGAATTGTTGATTCCGGACGTATTTCCGGTCAATGTCACGGAGCGAATGCCAAAGATATGCGGACTGTCGAACAGCATCCATTCCATTTTGACATAAGCAATGGGTGATCCCTGCACCGCTTCGGTCAGATCTACCACAAAGCGCTGGGTATCATCGGAATTGTCATTGGCTCGGAATTCCGTGATCTGCTGATAATTCACTCCGTCTACGGAGGCAAAGATCTTCAAATAATTGTCATTTTTTACGCTTTCTGTCATCCACCAAGTGCGGCCCACAAATGTCAACACGCAGTCATGCAGCGGTTCGCCCGGGGCAGCTTCCAGAACCCATGTTGCTGAGGCTTGCAAATAGCCACCATTGGGCGAAAGCAGCGCTACGCCATCAATGCCGAAGTACATATTGGATTCTTCCACCGCACCGATATCCGCCGCCGTCACATTGCCTGCAGGCAGAGTGTTGAAATTATGGGTTTTGGTCACCATGGTACATTCTTCGTGGGGCTTGCTCAAATCCACCGGAACCTCGTTGATCACCAATTTGCTGATGGCAACGCCGGCACCCTCATAGGTGTTCCAGTGTTCCATCACGACTTTCACATAGAGCTGTGTCAGATTTTCTTCCAACGGCAGCTCGATGATCTCCGCGCGCCGTGTAGCGCTACCGAATGCGTCACCGTTGCCCTCTCTTTGCTCCCACACCAAGCAGTAGTCCACATTGTCATAGGAAACATATACCTGCACATAGCCCTGCGGTGCGCCGTTACATACCCAGTACCCCAAATTCAAGGTGGCATTTTGGATGAACTCTCCATCCACAGGCTCAATTTTCTGGACAAAGTAACCCTGTCCGTTGTAACCGCCGGGGTTGACGATCGTTTCACGGTTGCCCTTCAGGAACAGGTTTTCCACTTCCATCGCACCGGCTTCCAGCAATTTTTCCTTGACCTTTTCCTTGGATGCAGCCTTTTCTTGCGCATTGTTACCCTCCGGGATGGCATTCATGGCAGCAAAATCCAGCGTACTCTCAACGGTCGTACAGCTTTCTGTTTCTTCCGCCCGCGCCTTGGGGGCGAGGTGTGGCAGTGCCGACAGAGTCAAAATCAGCGCCATACCCCAGGCAAAGATGCATTGTATCCGCTTTTTCATAAAGCCCTCCTTGGAATGACGCACCCCGCCCACCCCGTAAAGAGGCGGGCGGGGCATCCATCATTATGCCGTTGTAATCAATGTTTTACTTATTGTTCTTCTTCAGGGTAACCACGGCAGCAGCAGCCAGCAGCATGGTCACAACAGCAGTCTCTAGCAAGAAACCATCCGCAGTCACGGGGGCTTCAGTTCCTTCGGTGGTGCTGCCACTAATCGTCAGGGAGTCCACGCCAGCACCATCAGGAGAGCCATAGTTCCGCAGAGCGATCTTGACCCAAACAGCGCTGTGACCCTCGCCACCGTTCAACGTGACGGTGGTACTGGTCTTTGCCTCCTGCTGGAAGGAATTGCCGGTGATCTCCTGCAGGTTTGCAAATTCATAGTACTCCTTGCCATCAACGGATGCCCAAACCTGCACATAGGCATCGTCACCATCCGAAGACTTGCCAGATGTCAAGCGGTAATTCAGGTTCACCACAGGGGCGTTTGCGAAGACCTTACCCTCACCGGCTTCCAGCTTCACGATGAGGTAGCCTTCACCGGCATAACCCTTAGCGGATACAAAGGGATTGTAGCAATCATCCACATACAGGTTGTAAACATCCAAAACACCCATTTCCTTCAAAGCTGCAGCGGCAGCAGCATAGTCCGGAGTGCCATCCGCATTGATGGCGGTCTTAGTCAGGGCAGCAAAGTTGTAGGTAGCCGTCACCGCATCGGTGGGAAGCTGCTCGGAACCGCCGGGTGCATCCTTCACGGTGGCGCTGATGGTGGAACTATCCACAGCACCGCAGGTAGGGCCGCCCCAGTGCTGGATGCTGATCTTGACCCAGACAACAGCCGCACCTTCGCCGCCGTTCAAAGTGACGGTGGTGGAGTTCTTTGCATTCAAATTATCAGGATCGCCCTTGGACTCAGTCAGCTTGGCAAACTCATAGTATGTCACACCGTCCAAAGAGCCTTCGATTTTGATATAAGCTTGGTTGTCGCCACCGGCAGCCATACGGTAATTGAGCGTCAGCACGGGAGCTTCGGCAAAAACTTTGCCTGCGCCGGCTTCCAGCTTCTGGACATAGTAGCCCTCACCGGCGTAGCCCTTGCCGGCAATGACCTTGGAATAGTTGGAGTAAATGATCAGGTTAGACACATCCACCGCACCCAGCGCCTTGGCTGCTTCGGCGGCAGCGGTCATATCCTCAGTTGCCTCAATAGCGATCTGAGAAAAATCCAAAGTGCTATTGACTGCATTGACGGGCGTGGCGTTGGGATCTTCCTTCACGGCACCGCTGATGGTGGAACTATCCACAGCACCGCAGGTGGGGCCACCCCAGTGCTGGATGCTGATCTTGACCCAGACAACAGCCGCGCCTTCGCCGCCGTTCAAAGTGACGGTGGTGGAGTTCTTTGCATTCAAATTATCAGGATCGCCCTTGGACTCAGTCAGCTTGGCAAACTCATAGTATGTCACACCGTCCAAAGAGCCTTCGATTTTGATATAAGCTTGGTTGTCGCCACCGGCAGCCATACGGTAATTGAGCGTCAGCACGGGAGCTTCGGCAAAAACTTTGCCTGCGCCGGCTTCCAGCTTCTGGACATAGTAGCCCTCACCGGCGTAGCCCTTGCCGGCAATGACCTTGGAATAGTTGGAGTAAATGATCAGGTTGGACACTTCTACCGCACCCAGTGCCTTGGCCGCTTCGGCAGCAGCAGTCATATCCTCAGTTGCCTCAATGGCAATCTGAGAAAAATCCAAAGTGCCGGTCACGGTTTCATTTGCAGAAGCAGTCACTGCCAGCGCAGAAACCAGCAATGCCAAACATACGAGAATTGCTATTTTCTTCATAACGATACTCTCCTTATAAATGATATTCTCTTCAGCGACAAAACGCTGTAAAAGACATAATGGTGGCAGTTCAATTATCGATCTGCCATGCACGGATACGGCCGTTGGTTTCGTAGGGGCAGTAGTAAGCAGTGATCTGCTGACCTACTTCCAGCCCCACGGATTCCACCAGAGCCAGTTTTCCCATAGCGCCGGTGGCGCCGGTAAAGTTGAGATAGCATTCCCAGCCAATCTCTAGCCGTTTGGTGGTGCCATCAGCGTCCTGCACCGTCACAAACGGATTGGACAGCACACCCTGCACCGACATTTCCTCCACCGCAACAACGGTACCGGTAATGATGCCGTACCATGCGTAAACTTCGGTAATTCGATTCTGCTCGTTGAGCTTCACGATAACATAGTCACTATACTGCAACGCGGATTTATCGCAGGGTGCCAGCGCTTCTTTGGCTGTACCATCCGGTCCCCGATATACCTTTACATCTTGAGAGAAGGCAAAATCGGAATAGTTGCTGTAATCCGTAACACTGAGATTCTGGGACTGAGCCGACAGCATCGTATCCGTCACCGTTACCACACGCGCCTCAAATTCGTCGGGGTACTCCATGGATACCCGTTCCTCCAAATCCACGGTAAAGGATACCTTTCCATCGGAAACCGCGCTGCCACTACCCCGGCTGATGAGCCAATCGCCGTTTTCCTGCAGTGTCAATGCCCACTGACCGGCTTCGGCCAATATAGACAAGGTCACCGTCGTATCGGAGCTGCAGGACATACTCAGGCGCACCGCATCCTCGGTCACCTCCTTCAGTGTCACCGTGACCTTTGCATTGCCATCGACGATCAACTCCACAGGATACTCACCCAACTGGCCATAGCCTGCGACTGTGAAAGTTGCGGGCAACAGTTGACTGATGGACTGAGAAATCGCCGCAAAAGCCTCGCCGTAGCGACCCTGCGCATAGAGGTTATAGGCAGTTTCAAAGTGCTTTTTCTGGGTTTCGGTGGTCAAGCTGCCACCGCAGCTCTGGATATACCGGTTGAGCAACATTTCGGTATCTGCCCGGGCCGCAATGATCTGACAACGCACGCGATTTTCATCATAGGTATACACAGAGCCATCGGTACAGCCACTGCTGCCGCCGGCCCGGTAAATTCCCACCTTAGCCACGGAAAGGCCCATGAGCTGGGCTGTGGTCAGGTTTTCACCGCAAATACGGACCTGAATATAGACTTCCTCGCTGCCTGCATACACGGAAGGATCCACCACTGCACTTACATTGGCAGAATCGTAAACACCGATCGACTGCAGCGCATCTACAGAAGTACCCGCCAAGATCTCAATACGTCCGTTGGACTCGGTAAAAGTACCGGAAGTGCTCACCCGCAAGCCGGTAGTATACTCGCTCGCATTGCGGATGCGGTAGGTCAAAGCACCACCCTGTTGGCTGGTGGGCATCACCGTTGCACCGTCCCAGCGCAGATCGGTTATGGAAATCAAGGTGCTGTTAATGCTGTACGCCGTTCTCTTTGCGAAATCATTTTCAAAAATCGGGTCGATCTCAAAGTTGCGCACTTCCATCAGGGCGTCTCCCTTTGTGGATTCGCCGATCACATTGGGCTGGTCGGTATCTTTGAGTACATTGTAGATCACGACGGCTTCCAAACCGTAAGCATAGCATTGGGACAGAACCCGGAAATCCGTGCTATCAAATCCGCCGGGGAAACCGGCCCGCTCCGCATTGACGTTGGCAAAGGAACCATAAGCCAGTAAATAATCCAAGCTGCGACTGCTGTCGTCATCCTGCCAGATCGACCATTCACCGCCAAAGTGGATGGAATTGAGAACATGATTCTCCCACGCCCGCTGCTGATCATCCCAGTTGGGATAGATTGCATGGATCGGCGAGTGGGAATAGGAATCGTTTACCATCTGCTCGGTGGGATAGGTCACCACGCCGTCCTTGACGGTGATGTAGTTATAGCCTAACCCTTCCTCCATGGCGCTGCCCACCTCAGAAATATAGGTATTCAAGTTTCGATACAGCCAGAAAGCCTCCTCATCCGACAATCCGTCGGTGGGGTCCAAGGTGATCCCGTCTGCCGCAGCGTCCGCAATGACCAAGGGCGAGAAGTCTCCTACACCGTTGGGGTAATTGTCGAAAGCGTACTGGGTCCAGTTGATGGGCCAGTAATATGGCTCATTTTCCGTATACAGGTGGATCGGCGGCAATTCCTGCCCGGACACCGCCAACTCCGCCGTGCGTAGCTGAAGATATTCCACCGTTTCCTTGATGCGCTTGACCCGGGCTGCGTTATACGTGTCGCTATTCATCGACAGCCAAGGCGTATCACCGAATTCATTCGGTGTGGTCAACTGCCACAACCCCCGACCATCGGTATTGTTGGCATCGTAGGTGATCTGCTGATACTGCACATCCTGCCACATACCGCCTTCGCCGTCGACGCCGTAAGCCGTTCCGGCCCACCATGAGTTGATGCCCAGATACAGTGGCGCACCGGTCTGCAGCGAGGCCACGATCACATTATTCAGGTATTGCTCGGTCTTTTCCTTGCCCCAAGCAAGATAGTTGATCTCCCAGCACAGACCGACATTATACATACCGTCACACTGATAGCTCTTCACCAGCGACTTCAGATATTCGTAATTCAAGTTATCAGGCACTTCATTGAGCATCAGCACTACGTCCATTTTTTTGCTGAGCCCCTGCTCCTGTGCCAGTTTTTCCGGGTCGCTGACGGCCCAAATTCGACGCAAGCGCAACTCATTGTCCGTCAGATTCACCAGACGTACGGTCAGTTTCCCGGAGCTACCTACCACATCCGCACCGATGTCAAAAAACGCATGATTCGGGCCATCAGCCATCGGCGCATAGGTGCGACCGTAAACCAGTGTGCCATTGATATACACTTCATAGGCCACGGCGCCGTCATCACGCAGGTGGATCTCCTCGATGTCGATCATGGCCGGTGCATCGGGTGTTACACCGTCTAGTGTAAAGGTCATTTCCGAGCCGTAGCCGGTGAGCGTGCGCACCGTGTAAGTACTGTCGTTGTCACCAACCAACACGGAGACTTCCTTCACTTCCGTGTTTCCGGAAACAACCAGATCCGCAGGTTCGTCGACCTGCACTCCAATGATGGGATCACTGCCGAAGGAGGCCATCGCAGTAGGCGCTTGCCATGATGCCGTACCACTGTCCGGATCATCTTCCGGCGTACACCCGGCAAAAACAGGCAAGAGCAGCACCATAATTAATACCATCGCCATGATCCGTTTCACCTGCAAGCACTCCTCTCAAAAGCAAAATGCGTCTTGATATTTCCCGTCAATTGTATTGACAGGCTGAAAACAACAGAGTATACTGAGCGTAGCAACAGGAATTATCCATAAAATGTCCAGAATTCTCTCAGCAGTACTTATCTTTATTTTACAATAATGACAATTCTGTCACAACACCCATATGTTGCAGATTTATCCGCAAATGTGACTTTTAGGAGAATGTTATGCTCACCAAACCTACCACTTTCAGTTTTATCTCGCTGGACCATCAGAATGATTATCTGAATTTATGTCACAGTGGCACGGATACCTGCCGCCCAGACTCCTCCACGGGACCGCTGGTCAAGAATTTTTATCTGATCCACTATATCGTGGCAGGTAAGGGCACCTACACCGTCGGCAACCTCCAGCACCGGTTGGGTCCGGGAGATGCATTTTTGATTCGTCCGGGCAAAACCGTTGTGTACACCGCTGATCAGGAAGATCCGTGGCGATACTGCTTCTTCGCCTTTAACGGGCAGGCAGCGGAACAGTATCTGAACCGGACCGCCTTTGCCACCGGCGACGTGACCCACATCGATGATGACCGGATCAACGATCTGGTCTGTGAGACCACCGACACGCTTTCCGCCTCCCCACGCAACGCCGATATGTATGCGCTGTCCCAACTGATGAAAATGCTACTGTTCTTTGCGGAACATCACGAGGACGAAGGTGTGGAAAGGGGTCTTCCCATCCGTGCGGATATTCAAAAGGTACTGGATTTTATTGCCTATCACTACGCCGATCCCATCACGGTTCTGGATATGTCCAAACTCATCGCGCTAGAGCGCAGCTACTTCTGCCGCACCTTTAAAAACGCCGTGGGCATCTCCCCGAAAGACTATCTTACCAAATTCCGTCTGGATAAAGCCCGCTTCCTGCTAACGGAAACCTCCTTGCCCATCGGAAAGATTTCCGAACGTGTGGGATTCCAGTCCTTTTCTTCCTTCTCCCGTCTCTTCACTGCCCAGTATCAGCAATCTCCCAGTCAATACCGCAAAAGCTTCCTGACAGAAGAGGCAGATACCCCTTGTCTCGGTTCACATTGACCCCAACTACGATGCCTTATAAGGAGTGATCTCATGTTTGCAAATGCACAGCCGGTTTGGGTAGACGGTCGAGAAAACGAACTGCATCTGACGCTGCGCTTCAAGGCACTTTGCCCCAAGGCTACGGATGCGTTGGTGCGCATCGCCACCTCCGGTCACTATAATCTGAAGATCAACGGCCAGTTTGCCGCTTATGGCCCTGCTCGAGCCGGAAAAGGCCACTTCCGCATGGACCAGATCCCCATTTCTCATTTGCTGACATTACCGGAAAATACGGTGGTGATCGAAGTATGCGGCTATAATGCCTTCGGTTTTGAATTACAGAAGCAACCCTCTTTCCTACAGGCGGAAATTCTGGCAGATGGCAAAAGCATTGCATGGACCGGTCGGGATTTTTCTGTCCAAGTTCATCCCTTCCGCCGCCGTAAGACCCAACGCTACAGTTTTCAGCGTGTTCTATCCGAAGCTTACAATATTACGGCGGAGGACACCTTCCTGACGGATCAAACCCCCGGCACAGAACCCATCGCCGTCACAGAAGCGAAAACGATCCTGCCGCGCCATGCCCCCTATCCCCAATATGAAATATCCCCGGCCGAGCCCCAGTTTTCCGGTCATATCACCCACATCACGCCCACAAGCCTGCGACAGGACCGGGCATGGACCAACGTCAGCGACGAAGCTCTGACGGGCTATCCCATCCCGGAGCTGGAGGTTTTTCCCACGGCAGAATGTCAGCATCTGGATTTTCTGCCGGATCCGTTCTGCCTTGGCGATCATTTGCAAGCCGATACATATACCGTATACCGTCTGGAACATAACATGACCGGTCTGTTGCGTTGGGAGATCACCTGCTCCCAACCCATCACGTTATACGTGATGTTCGACGAGATCCTGACACAGGGGCGCATTGATTTCCTGCGCATGGAGTGCGCCAACGCCATACGATATGACCTTTGCCCCGGCAAACACTCGCTACAGACCTTCAATGTATACACCATGCAGTATCTGCAATTTGCAGTCCTTGGCGGCGGATGTACCATTTCCCACCCGGTGATGATGCACTACAAGCATCCGCCGGTGCAGCTACCCTTCGTCACCGATTCTCCGGCGTTGCAGCGTATTGCCGATGCTGCTGTCGAAACCTATCGGCAGAATGCGGTGGACATCTTCACGGACTGTCCCTCCCGGGAGCGAGCCGGTTGGCTGTGCGATAGTTTCTTCACCGGTCGGGTGGAGTACCTGCTTACCGGAACCTGTGCCATCGAAACCTCTTTTTTAGAAAACTTCCTCCACGAGGAGCATTACGCTGCCCTGCCGGAGGGTATGTTCCCCATGTGTTACCCGGCCGATCATATGGACAAAGCCTTCATTCCTCAATGGGCCCTATGGCTCGTAGTTCAGCTCCGGGAATACCAGCTCCGGGGTGGTTCCGAAGCGCTGATTGCGGCGTATCGTCCCCGAATCGACCGGCTTTTCGCCTATTTCCGTGGATTTGAAAACGAGGACGGCCTGTTGGAAGATCTGGACGGGTGGAATTTTGTGGAGTGGTCACAGGCCAATCAGTTGATCAAAAACGTTAACTATCCCACCAATATGCTTTACGCCGCCGCACTACGCAGCGCTGCAGGGCTCTATGGTGACCAAAGCCTGAATGCCAAGGCAGAAGCCCTTTTGGATGCGGTGCGCCAACAGAGTTTTGATGGCACATTTTTTGTGGATAACGCCATCCGGCAAAACGGCGTATTGATCTCTTCCGGAGAACGCACCGAAGTTTGCCAATACTATGCTTTCTTCTTTGGTGCCGCCACCGCACAGAGCCATCCGACCCTTCTAAAAATTCTGGTAGAAGACTTCGGACCGGATCGGGCCATCACCGGAAAATGGCCCGAGATTTACCCGGCCAACGCCTTCATTGGCAACTATTTGCGTTTGGATATGCTGATGCAACTGGGTTATCATGACACCGTGCGCCGCAATATCGAAGGTTACTTCCTGTACATGGCAGAAACCACCGGTACCCTGTGGGAAAATGTAAGTGCCTCCGCAAGCTGTAATCATGGTTTCGCCAGCTATGTGTTGTGCTGGTTGGATCAACTTCTGCGGTAATATGCCCTTTTCCAAAATAAAACGGCAGGATTCCCGATGGAATCCTGCCGTCACTATTTGTTACCTTTGCGATCCACGCCTTTATCTCCTTTGGTCGTCCCGATCGCATCCGGTTCGCCCCGGTTTTTCACGTTACAGCTCGTCATTCCTCCAAATAACGTACGTGCTTTCCCGTGCTGTGGGCGTATTCGATTTCCGATCTCGTGCTTGTGCCAATATAGCCGCCTACATTGATAACGAAGATCTCATCAGCCATATCGATTTTCCGCTTGTGCATATCGTCTAACATTTCCTTGGTGCCGTCCGTCCAAACCTCATCATCACCGGCATGGCCAAACAAGCCAACACTGATCACGATGTAGCCCTCCAATGTCAGCCGTTTTTGCGCTTCCAGAAAGGCCTCTTTGAACCGCGTGCTGCCGCACAGCGTGATCACTTTATACTTTCCTACCATTTTACTCCACCTCGCATGGATTATAACATAGATCCCTACCTTTTGTAAACCTCGGAATTTTCCTCGGCGGATGCCCTTTTTGAATCAAAACGACCGGCGCCTTCGTACCGGTCGTTTTCCGATTATGCCATGGCTCGAATATGCCCCAACACATTTTGATACAAGGGTTCCTGTGGCTCCAATCCGCAGATCTGTTGCAGGATGCCCTCCGCTGTTTGGCTCTCGTCCTCTGCCATATAGTACAACACTGCCGCCGCACAGGTTCTTTCCAGTACAGTGCAATCACCGCCATGGCTGTAGATCAGCCGCATGGGGCCCATAATACGCTCTCCTGCCGCCAGCTTCCGCTGGGGATCCCGTGCATTTCGGGCAATGGTGTCAACGATCGTTTTATCGCAAAACTTATTCTTACTCAGTTGTGCAAACTCCGCCTGATCCTCCGGGCTATAGCCATACTCCATGCAAAGCACCCGGTTGGTCTGCAGATAATTCTCATCCAGCATCGCCAGAATTCTGGGATCATTGGCCGCTTCGCCGTAGTTGGTGTATCCTAGGATCCAGCCGTTATAGGCAATGACGCAGCTCGCCGCATTATAGGTATAGAGTTTTCGCGTCAGGAAATTAGAAAACTGTCCCACCGGGCGAATTTGCTGCGCTGTGGGAATATACCCATCCAACAGATCCGCATCACACTGCAGATACGGATAATTTTCGGAATGGATATCCAGCCCATCCTTTTCGATGGTGGTACAGAACACCGTTGCCTCACTCACGGATACATTATCCATGTCAATGGCTTCCCTTAAGGTTTTCGACGGGTGAGATGCGTTTTCTGCCGTGATGATGTAGTAATGTTGCTGCGGATCCAGCCGTTCTCTCAGCGCTGCGCCCACATCCTTTAAGTTCTGACCCCCCACGGACACCAATATGAGCTGCACATCCTGCAACGATGCCGTTTCCCACGTGTGGGCCTGATAGCAGCTTACCTGCAAGGGCTGACGAACTTCGCCAAAGAAATGCACCGTAAAATGCTTCTGTTGATTCAACTTTTCCACCAACAACGCATCTTTGTCAATAAACAGCATCTGCTGCTGTGCCTCCTGCAACAACCGTCCCAGGAAACCTCGTCCGGTTTTGCCGGCACCAACCACTGCGATCTTAGCCATGGATCCACCCCCACTGCCGAATCAAGGCAATTTTTTCTTTGATCAGCATTCCCAATGTACCATTGGGATCGATCTGACACACCTGCTGTAACAACGCATCGTAGCCCTGCTCCTGTCGAAGTGTCTTCAGTTGCAAAGCAAAAGGATCAGAAGGCTCTTCATAATGGATTGCGCAAGCAATGGATACCGCCAGACACTCCGGCACGACACCATATTCCAAGCAGAGCCGGGCTGAGCCCACAAGCCGATCATCCGGGCCCAATTTGCGCATAGGATCTCGGGCGTTGCGTTCGATATAGTCGACGATATTCCGATCCTGCAATTTGCGCAGCGAGGTTCTGGTAAACGCCCACTGTTCCTCAAAAGGAAATGCGTGCTTCTTGGAAAGAGCCGTCGCCGTTTCCCGATAGACTCCGTCCAGATTTTGCAAAATGCGCTCATCATGGGCAGCATCGGCAATGTAGCGATACCCCAGCAAGGCACCCATATAGGAAGTGGTGCCGTTGGCTGCATTATAAGTATAGAACTTTCGCTCCAAGAAACCGGTGAATTCATAGATGGGCTTCAGTCCCATCATGCCCTCCGGCATGGGCGCTTTACAGCGACTGGCATCATAGGGAAATTCCCAAAAATCCTGTACGTTGACCACCAGAGGATCTTTTTCCAACAGATCCCGCGTCGCTTCGATGGCAGAGCGCATGATAACTGCTTCCGTCACGCCCACATTTTCCTCAAAAAATGTCCGATACTGGGGTGCGATTCCTGCGGCGATCCCATTACGCAGAATATCTGCAGGCTGTTTCCAATTCTCGCAGGTCACGATGTTCAAGGGCTTGGGATTCGTTTGCGCCCGCTTTTCAATGCCTGCCACCAGATAGGGTACGATCTCCCCCAAGTTTTTGCCGCCTACCGCATTGAAGATGCAATCCGCTTCCGCAATGGCAGCGGCGATTTCTTCATTTTGGCTGAATTTTAGGGCTTTAACACCCTGAACCACCGTATTTTTCTCCGGCGCACCCAGAATATTCACCAGATACTGCCCCCGTTCATTGATGACATCCGCCAACGCATCCACTTTTTCTACAAATACAAAATCGATGTTACTCAAATACAGCAGATGCCCCACAAAGCCCCGGGCTATTTTCCCTGCTCCAAAAATCACACAACCCACTTACGTTTCCTCCCTTATACTGCGCCACTGCCGGAATTGGGGGCGCAAACTGTCATACACCTGACGATACAGCTCGAAGCGACGCAACAGCCATGGCCGATGCTCCTCGTCCCCGGTTACCGGGTCCTCATACCGCACCAACGCCCGGGCTGCCTGCGCATAATCCGCAAATACGCCACCACCGACCATAGCCGCCATCGCCGCACCCAAAGCGGACGTATCCTGCTCCAGAACGTTGACGACCTCTTTGTCAAACAACGTCGATTTCAGCTTGGTCAGCAATACGTTAACGCTGGAGCCACCGCCACAGATCAATCGGCCGCCCTTTTCCAGCCCTGCTGCACATCCGATATCGTACAAACTGAAGGCTACGCCTTCCAATACGCTGTAATGCAGCGCTTGAGTATCCGTCCGATCCCCGATACCAAAAAATACGCCACGGGCATCCTCGTCGAAAATCGGTGCCCGTTCCCCTCGCAAATAGGGTAAAAATACCGGCGGTTCTATGGCCTTGATTTGCTTCAGCGACGAGGGACAGGTCGGAAAACTTTTTAGCGCAAAACCGCAGGACAACCCACTGCTTTTCGTGCCCCCGTAAGTCGCAAAACCGGTGATATAAGGCCCACTGACCAAATTGGTCGTCATCCGTTGTGCGGTGATGCTACCAATATGCTCACTTGTTCCGGAAATATCAAAAGCATCTTCCTGCGTTGTGACACCCATGCCGATAAGTCCGGCAAAAAAGTCATTCATACCCACATACACCGGCGTACCCGGCAGTAGACCAAACGCCTGCGCTGCTACCGGCGTCACATAGCCGGCCACTTCCGTAGGCACGAGCATCGGTGGTAGATCATACCGTAGATCCAGTTCCTCCAATAGATCGTGACAGGGTTTGCCTTTTTCAAAGCAAAATAGGCCACGATAGCTGAACGGATCTGACACAAAAACCCCCGTCAACGCCTGCAGCAAATGTTCCTTCGGCATGTAGACTCGCCGGGCATCCGGATGGTGCTTGTGGATATACAAAAGTCTCGGTAGCGGATAAGAAACGATGTCCGGATGGCACATGGAGATCTCTGCCAAGAATCTGTCTTGGGTAAAGCGATCCTTCAACTCCGCCAACTCGTCTTCACCGGCCGATTCCCACCAGTGGATCAGCGCACCGGTATCCGTAATATAGGTACCCACCTGGCTCGATAGTCCCACACCCAGAATGTTTTCCTTTCCGATCCGACCGGCTAAGGCTGCCACCGCTTCCCGAGCAGCCGCTTCCCAACCGGACACCGTCATTTCACGGTAAGCCCATCGCTCTTTTTGAATTACTCCGTCGGGACTGACCGCCAGCACCTTCACGGAAGATGTCCCCAGATCAATGCCCAAATAATACTTACGCATTGCCATCATCCATCTTAAAGATCGCCTTGACAAATCCATCCGGACGGGTTCTTGCCAAACGGATCGCCTGTTCGTAATCCTCCAGCGGCAGGACATGGGTCACAAAGCGGCTCATATCGATCGTACCGTCAGCCATGAGTCGCACCGCTTTGTGATGCTGATTCCAGTTGTTGCCTGCACCGATGAGACGAAGATTGTTGATATGGATGTCATCCATACGGATCTGCATCACTTTTCCCCGGCCATAGCCCGCCAGCGTCACGCTGCCACCTTTTTTAGCCAGCTTCAGGCACTGCTGGATGCATTCTTCAATCCCGGTGGCATCGATGACGATGTCCGTTCCCTCCGGGCGGATCTTGCGCATTTGTTCCAGTACATCCTGTGTGCCGGTGGCAATGGTGTGGGTGGCGCCCAGCTCTCTGGCGATCCCAAGTCGTTTTTCCGTTGTGGCACACATCACAATATCTCGCAGTCCCATAGCTTTTGCTACCGCCAGAATGGACAGACCGATGGAACCTGCACCCATGATTAGGCAAGTATCTCCGAATTTGGCACCGGAACGCTCAATGCAACCCAGTGCAACACCCAAAGGTTCACACAGGGCCGCTTCCTCAAATGTTACGGTCGCAGGCAATTCACACAAGCCATAAGCAGGAACGACCACATATTCTCCATAGGCACCGTTGCGCTTAAAGCCGATCTCCTCAAAGTCTTTGCAATAGCGCCAGTGACCGCTGCGACAGGCGTCACAGCGCAGGCACACCACATCGTTGCTTCCGATGACTGCTTTTCCAACCCAATGGGCATCTTCTTCGCTGCCCACCGCATCTACGATCCCGCTCCATTCATGACCCGGGATCAGCGGATAATTGGCCGGAATGGTGCCATCTACCACTTCCAGGTCCGTGGCACAAACAGCAGCAGCCATCACCTTCACTCTTGCAAAACCTACCGGAGGCTGGGGCAACGCCACCTCCTGCAGTCCGATCAAACCGGGGCGCTCGATTACAACAGCTTTCATAACGTCCTCCTTTACTTCACGGCGATGTAGCTTTCGCCGGGAACAAACATATGGAACCTTTGACGGGGATTTGCTCGATAGAGAATATCCACAAAATGGGCCGGATTGACGCAGTTGACATCATACAGATCATAGTGCATCGGCACCAGCAGTCCAGCCTTGGCCCTTCCTGCCAGCACCACTGCCTCCTCCGCTGTCATGTTGCCAATGATGTCCTCTTCGTACCGCTTAAACCAACTGCGACCATTGATAGGCAACATCAAGATGTCGGCATTTTGTACTCGCTGCACCAGTCCGTCATAGATACAACAGTCACCCAAATGGCAAATATCCAGATCGCCACAGCAGATGCGATATCCCAACTGCGGATATTGTCCCTTTGCATCCGGGTGCAACTCCTCGTGGGCTGCCGGGATGGGATATACGGTAAATTCTTCCAATCCGATGGGTAGATCCGCCACCGCCCCGATAACCTGTTGCGGCGCAACACCATACCCATACAGCACTTCTTTCACCGGCTCCGGCACCACAAACACTGCTTCCGGATTGACTTTTGCGAGTACAGCGATGGTATCAGGGTCTGTATGGTCATAGTGGGTATGGGTACACAACACATAGTCTACAAAATCCAACGTTTCCGCCTGAATGGGCGCTGCATAACGCCGAGCCCACTTCACAGATTCGCTGCAGCAGTTCCGATCCACATAATCGGATAAGTAGGGGTCAATGAGCAGTGTCTTTCCTCGATAGTGAACCAAAAAGCCTTCCTGCCCCAAATATAGCAATCCAACCTGATGCTCGGTCGGCTGCAAATGCAATATATCCATGGGTTTCATCACGTCACATCCCCTTTGTTGTTGCGTTTGTGTTCAAATATATCGTCAGCAGATCTATGATCTGCACATTTTTCAAATGCAGTTTCATCAGGAGAGGAAAGCAAACGCTTCTATTGCGTCGGCTCTCCCCCCGATGCGTTTTTTTGTGGATCGCGATCCGATCATCTTGTTTCTGCCCGAACCACTTCACCCCGAGCATCTCTTTGTACAAAGAGCAGTCCCCGGTGGGTCGGGACACAGCCACTGGCTGCAATATTCAGTCCGGTATTGTTCTTGACGAGGATATCCGGTGTTGTGTCGGATACCTCCTGAATACCCAGTACATATTCCGTCAGGAAGGCAGCTACACCAGAAGCCCAACCATGGCACAGGCTATGGCGCAGACCGACGTAGCAGTGCTTTCCAAAATCTTGATGTATGTGGGGTTTTCCTTCTGTTTTTTCTTCCGTCAGTGGGCTCGCGCCCTCGCTCCATTGGATATCAAAATCCTCCCAGAAGGTGGTCGCACCCATTTCCAGCATCTTGCCAAAATAGGCTTTGACGCAGTCGATCGCCTCCTGAAGCAGTCCGCCCTCGGCCATGACCTTGAGCATGTAATAGCTCTGGAATGTGGAGAAACCTTGCGGACCACCCTGTGCAATTGCCTGAGCCGCTTCCTCATAGGGTACATCCCCCGCCAGAGCGCACAGAGCCATGATCTGCTTATAGCTACCCCGATACGCACAGCATGGGACACATCCATATAATTCTTCCAGTTGCGGAATCTTCCGACCTATCTTTTGTCCCAGTTCCCGGGCCGCCTGCAAAGCCAGTTTCAGCAAGGCCATGACACCCATTGTGCTGTCTTCGCTGCCGTAGGTTGGCCAGTCCAGATACCATGGCATCTCGGTGTATGCCACCTTTGGGAAATCCCAATGTTGCTGCGCCGCTTTCCAAAACCGCCCCACAATATCGCATATCGTATCGAAATAGGTGTCGATCAGCCCATCATTTGCCGTGTGGAAGCAGTAATCTCGCAGACTGATGATCCACCACATAGAGTAGGCAGGAATGTTGTTGATCCATCCGCCCGGCGGCGTATGCCGGATCACAAATTCCAGCGAGTTTTCCACATTGGGACAATCGGTGAACATGGTGTTGAGCGCCTTGATCTCCGGGTTCATATCACCCAACCAGATGATCCGATCCCGTTTGATGCCATCCCAGAGATAGGTGTTCTGCAGGCACAGGTGAACGGTTCGGACTGCCGTGGCATAAATCTCATTGAGCGCAGGATCGTCGCATGCAAAGCTCCCTTCGATCGGCTGCGCCGTGGTGACCGACACTGCTACTACGGAGGCGATCTTGACATGATAATCCTGCTCCGGGAATACGATCCGCACATACCGGAAACCAGTCTGACCGTATGTAACGTCGGACAGCATGGTACTGGGTGCGTAAAAATCCCGAGCCGAATGGTCATTTGTCGCAGAAGAATGTGCTACATCCGATAGTGCTTCCGCCACAGACTCACCGAATACCAACCGTACCTGAGAGCCCACCTTATTGGCACATTCACAGATGATTCGAACACCACCGCACAACTCCCGACCGAAATCCAGTAACAGGGCGCAAGGCCCTGTTACCGTTGTTCCGTTTGGTTCATAATCGCAGGACTGCAAAGGCTTCTGCAGCAAAAGATTCTCCGGTTTTTCTATCTGTCCGGACAGGACGCGTACCTGCACCGGAAACAGATAGGAAATGCGATCATTGCAAATCATGCGTTCTTTTTCTTACCCTTCACCATGCAGACCAGAGCGCCGCCGGAGAGCACCAGAGCTGCCACGATGGCACCGATGTGACCATCGGCCGTCTTGGGAGGAGTGCTGGGCTCTTCGCTTTCAGGAGCCTCATAGCTAGTACGGATGTCAGAGAGCACCGTGGTGCCATTGTCGGAGTAGATGTGATAGTACATGGACTCCACTTCCACATCGGGCGTGGTGTAGAAACCGGTCACATGGTAGCTGTTGCCTTCCTTGGTCACGGTAGCGCTCATGCCCTCGTCGCAACGATAGTTCCACTCTTCACCGTTGATGTTGACCCAAACAAAGCCCATGGAAGCATCATGCAGCGCAGTGCCAGGAGCATAGTTTCTGACCACCACCAACACGCGTGTCACGTTACTGTCAGGAACAAAGGAGAAGTCCACATACATGGTAGTATTCACGGGATAGTGGATGCCGGTATTGAGGGTGTTGCCCTCACCGGCAACGGTGAGGGTGTCCACCTGATCCAGAGTGGCCTTGTTGCCCGCCACGGGCACATCGGAAGAATCGCCACTAGGAGCAGCATAAGTCGTCTTGATGTCGGAGAATACAGTAGTTCCATTGTCGGAGTAGATGTGGTAGTACATGGAGTTGACAGCCACGTCAGGCGTAGTATAGGCAGCCGTCACATAGTACACGCCATTTTCCTTGGTCACATTGGTCGCATCGAAAATCATGCCTTCATCGCTACGGAAGCTCCACTCTTCACCGTTGATATCGATCCACACAAAGCCATAGGACTTGTCGTGCAGAGCGGTATCGGGGGCGAAGCTCTTAGCGATCAGAAGAACACGGGTGACGCTACTTTCAGGAACGAAGGAGAATGTCACGTTCATGACCGTGTTCACGGGGTAGGCAATGCCGGTATTGAGGGTGTTTGCGTCGCCGGCAACGGAAATGCTGCTGACATAGTCGAGTTGGACCTGTTCCTCGTCCGCATAAGCGGTAACACCAAACACGCCCACCAGAATGCTCAGAAGCATCAGCATAGCCAGCCATTTTTGCGTAGTCTTCTTCATTGTTGTTTCACCTTTCCTTGATAATAATTTTATGGTACCGCCACTGCAGGTTTCTCCGGTACAGTGGCGGAATCCAATACAAAATAGGTCATGCTCGCAATCAACTTTCGTCTGCAAGATAATACCACGTTTTCAAATCAGAGAACACCGTAGTACCATTGTCAGACCACAGTTGATAGAACATGGTGTCCACCTCCACGTTGGGCGTGGTGTAGACCGCTGTCACATAATACACACCGTTCTCCTTGGTGACCGTTGCCTTCATACCCTCGTCGTCACGGGCAGACCAATTATCACCGTTGATATCGATCCACACAAAGCCCTTGGACTTATCATGCATATTGGTACCCTCGGCATAGGTCTTTGCGATCAGCAGAACTCTCGTCACGCTGTCCTCCGGCACGAAGGAGAAACTCAGATGCATCTGCGTATTCAGAGGATACTCGATGTCCTGATTCACGGTGCCGTCCACATTGGTAACGGAAATGCGATCCACATAGTCCAGCACGATTTCTTCGGCCGGTTCCGGTTCTTCCGGGAATGTAGCGCCATCCGTCAGACAAGTCGACAGGATATCCGAGAATACAGTAGTGCCGTTGTCAGACCACAGTTGGTAGAACATAGTCTCTACAGCCACATCCGGCGTTGTATAGGTCGCAGTCACGTAGAACACGCCGTCTTCCTCGATCACCGTTGCCTTCATGCCCTCGTCGTCACGGGCAGACCATACACCATCCTTGATATCGATCCACACGAAGCCTTCCGACTGATCGTGGAGCTTGGTGCCCTGTGCATAATTCTTGGCGATCAGTAATACTCTCGTTACGTCACTGTCCGGAACAAAGGAGAAAGACAGATTTACTGTAGCATTGATCGGATACTTGGCATTCATATCCAGCGTATTGGTATTACCGGTAACGGAGATCTTATCTACATAACCCAATAGTGTCTCATCCGCACCGATCTGAGGGCCCTGAGGATCTTCCGGCGTAATTGGATCCTCCCCGGCCGCCTTTTTACTGATGGTAATATCATCAATGGTCATTACCATGTAGTTATAGAAGCAGATACCGAACTGATAATCCGTTACATCCGGAATATCTACCACCCAAGTGTACTTGGTGTATTCACCCAGATCCTCGCTGGTGATCTTGCCATGATTCTCCATAGCATTGCCACCGGTGAAATAGGAATAGATATTGTAGCGGTCATCGTAGGATTTTTCCTGACTTCTGAGGATGACATAAGCTTTTGCCGACTTTGGCACATCGATCTCTTTTCCCAACCATGTGATCTCATAGGTGGTGTTGGGTTCAAAGGTGTAGTAATCGGGATTGGTCCACATCAATTCGAAATACAGGCTTTCGTAATTGGCTTTTTCCACGTTAATGAGGGCGGAATAATCGCCGTTGATCACCAGATCCGGATCATTGGTCATCTTAAAGATGTTGAAAGTACCCAGTTGGAAGCCGGTAGCAGACAACGCACCACTTTCAAAGTCCTCCGTCACATCCTCGCCAAAGTCGAAATCAGGGATTTCGTTTCGGGGGAATCGGCCTGCGGCTGCCTCGACTGCTGTGCCCTTGCAGTTTTCCACCAGCACGATATCATCGAGAATGATCTCGCCGGCGTTAAACTGACCGAATACCAACGTGCCGCCCCTCTCATCGGTGGTAAAGGTATAGCTACAAGTGGTCACACCCTGATAGGTATCGCTCCATTCTCCGATTACGTCGTAGCTTTCTTCACCGGAGTGATACACCGCCACAAGGCTGTAGTTACCCATGCTACCGGATACATACTGTTGCTTAAAGGTCAGCGTATAGCAGGTGTTGGGGCTAAGTTTTGCTTGATCTTCGTTTTGATACAGACCGTAGGAAAAGCCCTTAGTCTTGGAGAACAGCCGAATACTAGCATCTCCAGAGATGACGGTGCCATTATCAACATCCTGCGCCGTCAGCACCTTGGAATTCTGCCCTGCAGAGGTGGTAAAGGAAGCGGAAAAATCCGTCAAATTGGTGTCTGCAGAGAAACTCTCGGCAAAAACAGTCTTTCCCTTGCGGATGACACACTGACCGATCTGGATCTGTCCAAATTGATCCGAAAACACTTCTGCGGTGGCTATGCCGCTGCCGGTGGTAAACAGGAAGGTTCTAGTGCGAGTGCAGCCGGATACATCCTGCCACTTTTCATAAGATGCATTGCTTCCGTCTTCATTGGTCACCCGGAACACATACCCCGTCGTGCTGCCCAAGGCATACTCCTCGATCGCCATGTCGGGTGTATAGGTGATGGTAACGCTGTAGGTGCTGTTGGCCTCAAACTCGAAGTTTTGCAGTCCTTCGTAATCGGTCACGGTATAGCTGTTGTCCTTGCGGTCATTGCCGGAACGATTCACGTTGATCTGTCCGATCTCATAGAGTTTGCTATCTCCGATCCTGCCGGCGGTACCGAGCAGAATCGCCGGCGTACCACATTCATCCACGATCGCCATAGCAAGCGTATACTCCCCTGCAGTCAGGTCTGTAGGAACCTCGACCTGACTGTACAAGTCACACACCTCGCCCAGCAGCAGATTCTGCACCGGGAAATCCACCGTATAGGAAGCCACCGCATTTTGCTGATCATCCAGGAAGTAATAAGCTAGCTTATAGTCATAGGTAAACTTACCCACGCCGGTATTGGACCAACTACTGAAGATCTGGAACGTATTCCCTGCGGAAACAGAGGCAGGGTATCGGACATAGTCGGCGCAAAGCCGGTAGCCCAGTTTCTCAAAGCCCCGATCCAGCCAATCCAGCTTATCCTGTTCGATGAGATCGTTCAGAGCAGTTGCCGTCCAACCAATGATGGTGCTGTAATTGCAGCGCAGGGAATACAGCATATCGTTGACCGCCGTCATGGAGTCGATGGATGCACTGGAGGAAGTATAGGATTCCGCACCGGAATTAAACTCACCATGCAGATACACATTCTTGCCGCTATGCAGCACTTCGGCCATCAGTCGCTTATCCATCTCTAACAATGCGCCGCCGGCACCGTCACGGCGGAAGGTCACATTGTCCAGCATAAAGGCATAATCCAGCGCAGCCCAACTGTAATAATCTGTATAGGCATCCGAACCCGCTGCGCCGTAGCTGTCAATATAGTTGGGATCCCAACTGGCGGACAAGACCAACACATTGCCGTTTTCCGCAAACATATTCACCCACTTATCCAACAGCGCCGTCAGCGCATTGCGCTTCTGTGCCGTAGTGGGGAATACATAGCCGGTGTGCCACTCGCCCCATAAGCCATAACCGCGGATGTCAATATCGCCAATGCACTCCACACCCTTCAGATGCTCCGCCAGCGCCGACAGAAATGCATCCAAGCAGCGCAGGTAGTTCTCATCGGTCACATCATACGCCACCGCCTGTTTCACAGGACTGGGGGAGGAATAGTCCATATATTGGGTGGGTACATTGTACTTCTCCGCCAACCAGTAAGGCGCACCGGTATAGGTGGACGGTAGCATAAACGAATCGGTGGAAATTCTCAGATGCAGCGTCTTGCCGCATTGGTTACCCCACTTCTCGATGGCTTCGTCTAGCAAAGAGAAGTCATATACACCCTCCTGCGGCTCCATCAGCGCCCATGTGGAGGTGTAGTTGATGGCATCCACTTCCGGATAGTCACCGGTGGCGCCATTGTCGAGAATACCGTGGAAGGTGCCGTCTTCCGTCACACTCCAACCCATACCGGGGTTATCCAGCTTGCCGGAGATCTTATCGAAACTCACGCTTATATATTCCGTACTGCTAGTGCAGCCCGGAAGATAGGGCACGCACATGGCCGCGATCAGCAACAGAGCCAGCAGCTTTATCGCAAATCCGTTTTTCATCCTTTTCTTCCCCTCCTTCTGACCACGATCAACACCACTACAATCACCGCCGCAGCCACAACCATACCGACGATCAGAAGATATGCAAAAACTCCATTGCTCCGCACGGAAGCCACTGCCGCAAACTGTCCGTTGGTTTGACCTTTCACAACAGTATTGACCGGCTTTTCTTCTGCATCAAATTGGTTGTCAAAGCTCTCGAGAATGTCAAAGCGCCGCAGCGTTACTGCTGACTCGGTCTTTTCTCCTAGCAAGCGGACCTCAAAATGGACATCCGATTCCGTTTTTTGCTGGAAACAGACGGACAAGGTGTACAGGCCGGTCACTTTATCCTTTTCGATGTACAGCTCCACGGGATTCTTGGTGATCCCAGTGGAAATACTTTCAATATCGTATTCACATTCGTACAGCAGTTGCGCATTGCTGTACAGCCCCAAGGTCAAGGTCTTGACCTTTTCCGGCTTGATCTGGAAATGTATCTTGTAGTAGCCTTCCGGCAGGGTCAATGCTTCCGATTTCAGCACGGTAGCATTCTTTCCCTGTACCTGCGCATACAACCCATCATCCCGATTTTCCAGCACCTTACAGTCCGCACCGGCCTGCCAGATTCCTGTCGACTGGGTATACTGCTGCGTACTGACCACACGATAGGTCAGTTGGGGATAATCCTCCAATTGTAGGCCGTGCAATCGCACATTATCGAGCACCATGTAACGTTCCGACGCATAGACGTCCACCTGTGCTGTGACGTCCACATATACCTCGCTGACCGAGCCAAAGTCCAGCACCACTTCGGTAATACCGTCTTTGACACTACTGCTGCCGATGATCGGCTGTCCGTTGCCGGTATCCAGCGTCGCTAAAGTATTGACATCAAAATAATACTCGCCCACTAGTATATCGCCATTCAGGGTTTTTAGCTGGAAATGCAGCGTTTTAATGCCCGCATGGCGTAGCTGCATGGTGATGGTATAGTAACCGTTGCGAATATCCACCTTCGATGCATCAATCCGCAGGGGTGTCACCCAACGATCGGTTTCGTTGGTTTTATCCGCGAATTGGAACAACAGACCATTGCCGCTGATGGATCTGGGATCCGCACCATCAATGGTGGATACATTGTCCCAAAGATAGGTCTGCGGATTGCTGAGCATCTGGGATGTGGCAATGGTGCAGGCATCACCCTCAAATGTATCCTCTTTTATCAGTACATACTCCTCCATGTCGGCCGCTGCAACAGGAAGCTCCGCCACGCAACTAATGAGCAAACACAGTGCCACCAATACCGAAAAACACAGTTTTCTCTTCATCAAAGCACCTCCGTTGATAATCATTCTTTGATGCCGGATGTGACTACACCCCGCACAAATGCATTTTGGAATCGCAAAATCACCGCCACAATGGGAATGCTGACCACAACACAGCCTGCCATCACCTTCGGCCAGTCCATTGTGCCGAATTCGCTCTTGAAGGACGTCGCCAATTTGATAGACAGGGTATACATATCCGTATGCCCCCACAGGTACAGTGAAGGAGAAACGTAGTCGCCCCAGACGCCGATAAAAGTAAATAGCGCAATGGTTGCCAACACCGGGCCCAATTGTGGAACGATGATCCGGAACAGGATCTGCAGGCGATTACAGCCGTCAATTTCTGCCGCTTCATCCAAAGATCTGGGAATACCCATAATAAACATTCGCATCAGGAAAATATTAAAGGCACCGCCGCCAATGGACGGCAAGATCAAAGGCACATACGTACCTAGCAGACCTAATCTGGCCCAGATCGCATAGGAGGGCACCAACGTCACCACAAAAGGCAACATGACCGTGCCCAGCAGGATGGAGAACATCACATTCTTTCCGGCACCGTTGATCCGGGCAAAGCCGTAGCCCACCAAAGTGGAAGAAATGACCGTCAGGATACAAACGCAAACCACAATGGTCAGGGTATTACCGGTCAAGCGCAAAATATTCCAGTTTTCCAGAATGAACTGATAGGAGCTTAAGTCCAGTGTTTCCGGCAACACCGGCGGCAGTGCGTAGATCGCTTCGCTATCCGACTGGAACGACTGCATGATCATCCACAGCAGCGGGAATGAAAATATCAATCCAATCACCGCCGACAGAATGGTCAGCACAATATTTCTGATATGATCTTTTGTCTTTCTCATAGCGCATCACCATCCGCAAAAAACACCATCTTCTTGGAAAAACGGAACACGAAGAAGGAGAATACCGCCGTGATCAAGCACAGCATCCACGCCAAGGCCGAGGAATAGCCCAAGCCGATCATCCCCTGTTTATAGTAATCCATCACCAAGTAAGACATCGTCACGGAATTCTTCGACAGCGAGCCGACCAACAGCTCCACTTCGGCATAGGCCTGCAAAGAGCTGATAAATCCCGTCAGCACCACATAAAACACCGTCGGAGAAATATTGGGCATCACAATTTTCCAGAAGCGAGCTACGGCGCCGGCACCATCGAGCTTGGACGCCTCGATCTGTTGCTCCGGGATACCCTGTAAAGCCGCCAGAAACATGGTCATATTCTGACCGATGCCCATAATGACGCTCATGATGATGGCACTGATCAAGCCGCCGTTGCCCAGCCACCAAGATGCCTCGATCTGGATACCGATCTGCGCCAACAGCCAACTGATGATGCTGGAGCGACCATCAAAAAGCTGCCGCCAGATAATCGCCGCACCCACGATGGGTAGCACGCCGGGAATATAGATCAACGTGCGGAAGAACTTTTTGCCCGGCATTTTCCGATTGAAGAACACCGCCAAAGCCAACGCGATCGCCACACAGAACACGTTTCTGGCAAAGGCGAAAACAAAGGTATTGCGAATCGCATAAAGGAAATAATTATTGTCTGCGAAAATATTGATATAATTTTTGATGCCGTAAAAAGTATATGTACCATCCACAAACGACAGCAGGGATATCTTATGGAAGCTGAAATACAGCGATACCAACATCGGCACCAGAGTAAAGACGGAAAAACCGATCAAGAACGGGGAGATAAATAAATAGAAGTGTCGATTATCCCGTCTACTGCGCAGACTTCTTCTTTTGCTCGAAGCCATGATATCACCTGTTACTCGTAATATTTCCGCAGTTCGTTATTCAGATCCTGCTCGATCTGCTCCAAGCAGCGGATCCACTTTTCGTTATTGGGATCGGAGCTGTCGTGGTTGGTGTCGTAGAAGTATTCCTTGAAGTTCAGCCACATAATGTTGTAGATCTGCTCCGTACCGATGTAGCGATTATAGCGCATGGTGGAGGAATTCATGCCCAAGTTATAGTAGAAAGCATTGAGCTGATACATTTCTTCAGACTGCTCCTGACTCATAAAGAACTGCTCGGCAATTCTGCGGTTGCCGGAAATGTTGTAGCCCTCTGCCGCCTGAGATTCTTGGAAAGTGGTGTAGAAATACTCCACAAACCGGAAAGCTTCCTCCGGATACTCGCACTTGGATGTGATGCATAGTGCCATCGAACCACCAATGGCCGAGGTCAAGGTGTACTGGGTCTTTGTCAGCTCGTTAAAATTGTCGGGTAGCGGGGAGGACATATAACCGAAGGAATCCAGATTCTCGATCCAGTCATACTCATTGAAAGCCCAGCGACCGTTGCAGGTAGAAGCCACCTTTCCCTGGTTCAATAACACCGGGCCACCGGCGGTGGTATTGGACCAACCGGCAGGAGACGCAGCGCCGTCCTGCAGCTTGCGGAACATTTCAAATGCCGCCAAAATACCCGGCGTGCCGGTAATGCTCTTGCACTGCTTATCATCCTCAGTGAACAGATACTCGCCGTTCATCTGGATCCACTGCATGATCTGCATTTCCGGAGAAGCATCCAAAATCGTACCGTTGACACCGCAGCTATTCTTCACCTGCAGCGCCAGAGCATAATACTCGCTCCAAGAGAGGGCATAATCCAGCGGATCCTTTCCGGTCATATCCTCGGGGTAGAAAGCACCATTTTCCAGTTTCTGCAGAATGGATGCGGCCATCGTCTTATCGCTCATGGCATTTGCCGCCGTGGTGAACAGTTCCCGATTATAAATTAGCGTCCAGTCAGGAGAAAAATCCTTGATCAGGCCATACAGCGGCGCATCGGCCTCGCCCATAACGCCGGTTTCTGCATTGTAGCGGTAGCAGTCATTGATGGACCACAAGTCGCTCCACTCGATCAGTTCCGAGTTTTCAATGTAGGAATCCAGAGCCAGTAGACGGTTGGTAGACAGGAATGGCATTATTTCGCTGGTTTTCATAAACACAATGTCCGGTGTCTGGGAACCGACATAACTGGTACTCAGTTCCTCATAGTAGCTGTCTGCGGCTTTTTGTATGATAATATTGATATCCTCATTACCCGGCAGGGCTTCAAAGGTCGCAGCCAACTCCTCATAAAGCGCTTCGTTGTCAAAAACAAAGAATACAACATTTTTCTTGCCGTCCTGATATCCCGGCAGTTGCTTGTTAGGACCGCAGGCGGCAATAGTCAACGCCATTGCCAGAAGTAGCAGTAGGCTCACGATTTGTTTCAGCTTTTTCATAACGCACTCCCTCATTCAAATAATAATTTCACCGTTGTTTGAAGTCCTTCTTCTTGACTGACCTTCCACATCCATGGCACCGCTTTCCACTGCCGCCCCTCATAGGTCAACCGTAACGGGCTAGGAGCCTCATGGGTACACAGCCGCAGTACGCCATAATCACAGACATAGCCTCCTTTGCAGGGTACTTTCACCGGCTTCAGGATCGCCTGAATATCCAGCGTGAAGTTTTCTTCCGTCTGTGTCACCAGATAGCCCTGTTCCAGCATTTCCGCTTTGCAGCCGGTGCAGGAGAGGATCCGGCTTTCCACCGGAAGCAGCAACCGGAAAGGCTCTGCCGGGTAGCCATCGCAGGAGGATATACGGATATCGCTTTCATAGGGGAATCGGGTCTGGATCTGTATGCGAGAGCCGTTTCCCCACGCATAAATGCCTTCCGTGATAAAATCGATCTGGCAGATGCCTTCTTTGGAGGTCAACTGCAGACTATCCCGCAGCCCTTCCGCACCACGCATGGTGCAGCACCAATAGGCATCATAAGCACCGGGATCCGGGCGGAACGTCGCTTGGTCTTCCGTTGCGCATTTGTCACAGCCAAAACCGCCGTTGTCCCGCAGGGCAAATACCAGCGCATTGTAGAAGATCTGATAGGAGAGCTTCAGATACTGCATCTTTTCGGTGCATCGATAGAGCCTGCGAGCCAGCATAAAGCTATCCACCACAGCACAGGGCTCCGTCCACTCCGGCCGACCAAACCAGTTATAATTTGCGAAATTGAGCGTCATGCCGTACTTCTGATACTCGGCAAAGATCGTTTCCACAAAACTCAGCAGGGACGCATCCCCGGTGGTCATCGCAAATCGCAGAATGCCTCGCAAGGCCGCCAAAGTGGCGTGGGTCTGGAATCGATTGCCCACCACGTCGGTCTGTCGGAAACGACGGATCATGCTTTCGATCAGCGCCTTCAGTTCCTGTGAAGGCGCAATGTGATAAGCGTGGGCCAAACCATCCAGAGCAATATAAAAGCAACCCACATCCGTAGAAAGCTGAAAACCTCCCACCGTGCCAGTACGCAGATTGCCGTCAAATCGCCCTTCCACCGCGGCACCATACTCCACCGGATACAATTGCACTGCCGGCAGCAACGGAAGGTACAAGTTTTCCACCACACGCCGGATCATCGGCAGTGCATCGCCGCCCATTTCATACCACAAGCACAACGCCCGCAGAAACCACCCATTGCCGGCCAACTGTTGCTCGTTAATGGCGGCTGGATCCGCAAGGCAACCAAAATATCCCTGCTCGTTCAGATGCGCCGGCAGTTGCTCCAGCAATGCAGGCAACGCATCGGTCTCCTGCCCAAAAATTAACGTATGGCTCAGTTGCGCCAGCAAGTCACGTCCTTGCCAGTCGCCGGACCATTGGTCGTTCTTATCCAAGTAAATTTCTTCCGCCTGATAGAAATCCGCCTGCAGGCGTTGCCTGTTTCTCGTGGCCATTTCCAGCAGGATGCCCGTGGGGATGATACGCATATTCTCCCTCCTGAATCACAAGATCGACATACTGACACGATCCGCGTTTTACATTATATCATAATGTGATATTATTATATATTCCATGAAAATACAATCCTATTTTTGCCTGCAAAACAACATTTTGTAGACCTGCACAAATCGGGGCTTCCATTTTTATCACATTGTGATATAATATCTTTTGTTCCTATTTTGTTTTTCCGTTTATGTGCGTAATTTTTCTGTTTTTTTCAGTTTCACCGACGAATTGGGTGGAATTTGTTCCCGATAAAGTCACTGTACCCCTTGCACCGGCATTGATTATGATGTATAATTTTGTCAGCCAACACCCGAACACTTTTCCGAGGTGATCATTTTGTCTGTACAGCATAATTTCATGCGCAACGCCAACACCCGCTCCATTCTGAATTATATCCGGGTACACGGTGCCGCCACCCGTCGGGAGATTCAGGCCGCAACGGGCTTAAGCTGGGGCGCCGTGTCTACCATCATTGCAGAGCTTCTGGCGCAGGATCAGCTTATCGAAACCAGACTGACCACACGGGTATCCGGCCGTGTACCCAGTGTGCTGGACTTTAACCTGTCCAAGAATCTGAGCATCGGCGCAGAGATCAACATTGAAGGCATCACCATCGTTCTGGTGGATGTCCGTAACAATATCCTCAGCACCAAAGAAGAGCTGCTGGAGTTGGCGGAGAAGGATGCTGTGATCCGGCAACTCAAGCGGATGCTGGAGGAGCTGCTACAGGAGAATCACCTGAGCAAAAGCCACTTGATGGGCATCGGCATTGCAATGCAAGGCCTTGTAGATCGAAAAGGTAGTATCTCTCGCTATAATCACTACATCAAAAACTGGCACAACGTCCCCCTGAAAAGTATTTTAGAGGAATACTTCGGTCTTCCCGTTTGTGTCATCCATGACCCTATTTGTGTTGCCTTGGCGCAGGAGCGGGAAAATCCCCAGCTTTTGGAGCAGGATTTTGTGCTGATCCGTTTGGCTTATGGCATTGGTATGTGCTATATGCACGAGGGAAAACCCGTCATGGGCTTCGAGGGGATTGCCGGCGAATTGGGGCACATGGTCATCGATATCCACGGAAAAAGTTGCTCCTGCGGCAACCGGGGTTGTCTGGAATCTTACTGCTCGATCCGCGGCATTGCCCGCAGCCTCTTTGATCTGCACGATCGCACTTGCGACACGCCCCTGTCGCCTTATTCCGATTCGGATGTCGCCTACTTAAATCAGTTGGTAGCCCACGGCATCCATCTAGCACGACAGGGAGATGTCGATGTCCTGCGGATTTTTGACGAGGTCGGGATCTATCTTGGGCAGGGCATCGTTAATGTGATCCACCTGCTCAATCCCCGCTACATCGTGCTGACCGGCGCAGTGATGGAAGCCTCCGAATTTTTCATGCATCAAGTGGAGTCTTATATCCGTCAGCATACCTGCTACGCCTCTCAGGTCAAGATCCTGACCGCCCATGGCAGCCGTAACAGCGCGTCCTTAGGTGCTGCCCTCAAGTTTATCAACGAAGCCTTTGAGGACAATTGATCCATGCTATACAGGGAGGTTACCCCTTGAATCCCATTGAATTTATCGACTTTTCCTGCTTCTACCTGCAGGGCAAAGAGGAGATCACCGCCATCGATCACCTTTCGTTGACGGTTTCCGGTGGTGAGCTTTTGGTCATTACCGGCGCATCCGGCAGCGGCAAGACCACTCTTCTGCAAAGCATTCTTGGCATGACTCCCTATATCGAAGGAGAGTTACTGGTATGCGGCACACGAGTGGATGAACTAAAGCTGAAGGATCAGCATCTTGCCTATGTCCGGCAGGAGATCGCCCTATATCCCCATCTGACAATCTACGAAAACATCGCCTTCCCTCTGCGATCCATGCACACCCCGCAGGAAGAGGTAGATCGGCGTGTCAAGCAGATCGCCGCTTTACTTGAGGTCGACTGGCTCCTCACTCGTAAGCCCAAGCAGCTCTCCGGCGGCCAGCAGCAAAGGATCGCCATTGCCCGGGCATTGATCAAAAATCCCCAGATCCTTTTGTTGGATGAGCCCTTTTCCAATGTTGAACCCGAGATGCGCCTGCAGTTGCGCCTGCTGATCCGGAAGATTCACCAAGCCTTCCGCACTACCATTCTCTTCGTGACCCACGACTTGCAGGAGGCATTCTTTCTAGCCGATCGCATTCTTGTTCTGCAAGATGGGCATCTTGCAGATCTGGGCACACCACAACAACTACGTACTGACGCTAAATCCGACCTGCTAAAGGAATTTCTGCAACTATGAACACCAACATTCTCGGCACAACACCTCAACGTTATCATCATATGCTTGTACGCCGCACCATCTTATGTGTCGCTATCGGCGGCTTGACCCTCGGAATCAACCTCATGCTGACCTTGTGCCGCACCGACAGCAATCATACGTTGCTTCTGCTGCTGAATATCGCAGTAGATCTGTTGTGCAGTTTTTTCCTGATCTACGAAATAATCGAGGGCATCCTGCCCCGTCATCGGCTGTACCGTCTTTACCTGTCCCCTTCCGAGGAGCATTGCGGCACGCTCGTGCAGATCGACTCTAGCCACCAACGCTATCGAGGCATAGACTGCTATCCGGTTTGCTTCGATTCGTTCCGGTGTTTTCTCCCCGTCGGAACGCTGACACTACCGGTCGGTGCGCCGATCAGGGTGAAGACCGTCTTCAATATCATCGTGGAGGTGGCGCAATGAAAAAGCTCACCACCCACCTGCAGTACCATTGGTGGCTATACCTTGTGTGCGCCGTGGTCGTTATTTTCGTTTGGTGTACCATTTTTCAGGTTTTGGCTCGTCCGTCTAGCGACGAAGCGATCCGCATTCTGTACGTCGGAGAATATTGGGACACCGAGCCGCTGGAGCAGGCGTTGCTCTCCCACCTGTCCCACAGCACCTCACAAGAAATTTCCGTCGTGGAAATCGCTATTTTCGCCGAACAAACCGATATGCTGTTGCCCATCCTCATGGCAAAACAGTATGAATATGATCTTGTGATTCTTTCCGAGCCATTTATGCAGGAAGGCATCGGGCAAAATGCCTTTGGGATGCCGATTCCCGCGCAAATGCGTACACAAGCGCATCCATTGGGCTACTACACGGAAACGGTGGGCGAGAACATCTTACCTTTCGCCTTCATATTGCACAACGGCACAACCGTCAACCGTTTTGCCTCTTTCTACCCTGACGCTCCGGGGTGCTATCTGTTTGTCAGCCCTCAATCCGTCAATTGTGACCGGGCCACCGGTTATGGGCAGTCCGGCCACGATGCTGCGATCCAAACCATTGAATTTCTATTGGAGATACCATGAAACTGTTTTCCGTCAAGCCTGCCTCCCGCCCCTACACTTGCAGCATGCTTCCCAAAAATCGCAGGGAAGTATTCTTCGACATTCTTCGTCTGCATTGGGGTAAATTTTTCTGGATGGGTGTACTGATTTTCTTGTTTTCCCTACCACTGCATCTGTGTGCCCTGCTGTGGGATCATATGGCAGAGCAAACCGGGCAAGCACTGGAGCAATGGCAAAATCTGCGCCTGATCGTGAATATTCCGCTGCTGATGCTGCCGTTCATTCCCATAGCCGGTCTTCTGCGGATCATGCGCCAGTACGCATGGGGAGAGAACGTATTTTTCTTTTATGATCTTTCCAAAGGGCTGCGGCAGAATTCCCTGCAAACGCTGTTGGTCACCTTGGTTGGAAGCTCTGCCTTTATGCTTGCGGCGGTGTGCTTTCGCACGGCCGCGGCAGCCGGCGGCAGTATCTCCTATGCAGCCGGCATACCAATGGGCATTTTCTTGTTTTTAATTTTCCCTTTGTGCTGCTACGTTTTGACAGCGTTGCCGGTTTACAGCAACACTTCCATAGCTAATTGGAAATTGGCATTGGCGGTATATTCCAAATCCCCCCTAAAATCCCTGCTCATGTTGGGATGCCTGTGTGCCCCGTTGCTTGCGTCCTATGTACCAAATATGTATTTTCATATTATAGGACGAATTCTTTCCAGCCTGTATATGCCGATTCTTTTGCTTGCGTGGACGCTGTTCTGCTACGATCAGTTTGACCAGCACATCAACACCCAAGAACATCCGGAATTGGTGAACAAAGGCGTCCTCGGTCTGCAATATCAAGACCGATCTCCCCACTAATAGAAAGAGAGAGTATTTCGCAGAAATACTCTCTCTTTTGCAATCTATCCGGCACAGTAACCATCAGCGCACAGGCATGGATAAAAAATCAACTCGATGTGACCCACGTTGCGCGATTCCATTCCAAAAAACCAGAAAAAGCAACAACACATCCCACCGCACAAGCCAAAAACCATGGGTATCACTTTGGAAAAACAGATGCATATAAGTGACCCCAAAAAGTTAGACATACATTTCTAACTCAAATTGTTTAGATGCCGTGGATCACTCCCTGGCATCTTCCTGATAAAAGTCATCCAGAGAACAGCCCAACGCCTTACAAATGATGTAGGCAGTCGAGATCCGACAGTCTCCTCTGGCTTCGATGTCTTCAATGGTTCTGCGGGATACACCGCAGAGGTTCGACAGCGCATTGACAGACAGACCGGCAGCTTTGCGTAGTTCTTTCAGTTTAATCATTTGCGGAACCCCCTTTGAAAGCATCTGCAATATTTAGAATCAGCAAAAGTACTGTTAGTCCAAGAGACACCCAGAGAAGCCAATCATAGCTATTCTTCTGTATCGCATGGATCAGATTCAGAACCGTCAAAAGATAAACGCAGAAACAACTTGATATATTTTTGAAAAACAATTTTCGTATTTTATTACTATTCTTGCGGCGATATTCGGAAAAATTGATATCCACAAAACCCACAATGTCCGCATCGGCCTTTGCCTGAACATCCGCCAAAGCGGAAGCCTCTGGCAGTTCCTCGCCTTCATCTTGCCTATCAATGCCTATCAATCCGATCGCATCCCGAGCCATTGCGATCGCTTCAACCAGATTGTCGCCTTGTGTGTTGATGTTGAAATCCGGAATATAGACTGTGTAACCTTTATCCCCCGGTGTCAAAATAATAGGATATGCGTATTTCATGTTTCCCTCCATGAGAAATAAATAATCGTGGCATATTTCAGTCTCTCGCCCTTGTTCATTTCCATATACACAAGGTCACTATACCCCGATGTTGTTCTGCGTATCTTCAAGCAGTTCGTCGAGAAATCTTCCTGCACACTCGTAGTCTTTGTTTTCCATGGCCTCTTTCCGTGCTTTCTGCTAACGCCCGAGGCTGCTTAAACATCCTTTGAATATCACCATTTCCTTTTGCATTTCCCCCTAAATTTTAATCCATCCATATAATAAATGCAAGAGAAAAGGCACAGCTTGTGCCAAGCATACAGTTATCTGCACGTTTTGCCCAGTAGATCGTAATTGCCTTCGACATCAATCGCCACACACATAACGAAGCCCAAATTACAGCTCTTGTCCGGATCATACGGCACAATGCATCACCCGAGGTGGGACTTCCCCCACCTCGGGGCATTTTATATACAGACCAAAGTTTAGTGATTCAAACAACAATGCGTCGCCTCTGTGGGGCGACAGCGCCGAAGGCGCAATACCTTCTCCCGGGGAGAAGGTGGCCCGAAGGGTCGGATGTGGAATGCGGGCGGTAACCTAATAGTTAGCACCACCTGCCAGACCTTCTCAAAGGTTGGACATTAACCAAATCCAACAGCTCACAGGTCTGAAATATGGGCAAAAAACGGTAGCATTCCTCCCGCATTCCACATCAGTCTCGCTATCGCTCGACAGCTTCTCCCCGGGAGAAGCTATTTTGCGCCTTCGGCGCTCAGGATGACAACTCTGGTGATAAACGAACCGAAATCCGCCAATTTCGCATAACGGACTGCCCTCGAAGGCACAAACCCGAGCTAGGATCTCCCCGGCTCGGGACATTTTTCGTGGTATTCTCTCGAATTTCGACACCCTTCGACCCTTTTCGCAAATTCTTAGTGCTATGCTGAGTGCATCGAAAAAGGAGGAAAAATGCCATGCTTTCACTACGAATGATGTTTCTCAGAAAAATGCACCACATGACCCAAGCGCAATTGGCCCAAGCGCTACACATCAGCCCCAGCGCCGTGGGAATGTACGAACAGGGTCGCAGAGTCCCGGATCTGCAAATCCTTGTGGGAATGTCCCGGCTGTTCCATGTTTCCCTGGACTACCTCATCACCGGATCAGAATTCCAACCGCCCGACCCACAAACCAATCATGCTCCGCCCATCTTCCCCTGCCCCCACTGCCCCATGCTGAAAAACAAGTCCTAGGCGATCCTGAATGCACATAGGCGTCGCCGTTGGTGCTAAGCACGCATTCTAAATTTTTGTTTCACGGCTTGACAACATGGGTACATCTCAGACAAAATCATATCTGTTTGCAATCATTTCCACAACTTCCGCAAAAAGGTGGACATACAATTTTCTCTTCGGTTCAAACTAGCACTACGGAAAGAAAAAGACGTTTTCCCGGTGGAAAGCGGCTTGCTTTCCGGGAAAACATCAAGAGGAGAGAATCAATATGAGCAATAAGAACAACAATCAGATCAATGTGCCTCAGGCTCGTGAAGCCATGGACAAGTTCAAGATGCAGGCCGCTCAGGAAGTAGGCGTCAACCTGACCAACGGCTATAACGGTCACCTGACCTCCCGTGAAGCCGGCTCCGTCGGCGGCCAGATGGTCAAGAAAATGTGCCCCGTACGAATTGCGAACTTCCAGCGCAATAACCGAAACGCAACCGGACATACCCAAACCGTGCGGTACACAGTAACCATTTGCGTATAAAAATACCCCCGTTTGGCAGACAAGCAGGTTTCTCTACTCGCCTCCCAAACGGGGTGCAATTTCTACGAATATTCGCGTCCATGATCGGCAACGTGGCAGAAAACGGGCATGTGCTAAAAGCAATAATCGCATACGATCTGCAAACGGATTGTTACATCAAACCACGCCTGTACCGCATCGGAAATGTCAAAGCTGTACCAATGCTTCTTCTCAAAGGTGACACCGTTTTCATAGTCAACGACATTGGACGAATGCAGTATTCCGTGGGATTGTGCTCAACCCCCACCCCGGGAATATCCCGGTAGCATCGTCATTTTGTATCCGGCACTTCATATGTGTAGGACTCGGGAATGGCAATTACAATCGACTGGAATTCTGCTTGCTCTCCGTTTTCGTCCGTCGCAGTACCAATGAAATTATATACTGGTTGCAATATGGTGCATCCCTGGTTGTATTGATTTACATACAGCAATTTAATCTGCTCCACCCGAAGCGCATCTATCGCGCCCAGTACCTGTGCATCATTTTCGGTGGTGACACTGAAAGCATCTGGATTTTTTATCCTATTAAAAGCGCTTTCCAGGGTAACCATATCCATAGATCCTGTTTCTTTATACGCATACAATTCAATGTTAAGCTCCACAAGGCCAGTGCCATCAAAATACAAATAACATTGGTCGCTTCCCACAACACGAACATCTCCTAAAAGCCGCCGAAAAGATACACCTGCTCTGGTAATATGAGTACCTTCAGCATCGGATATTGTCGTTGTGCTCTTAATCCCCAGGTACTCGTAGGTTCCGTCCATAAAAGGAAGCTTTTCAAAGGTTTCCCATGCAAGATCTTCCAGTTCTTCCTCTGTCATATCGAAATAACCTCGTGTGGTGTCAGTGATGCTGACCAAGCTTCCTGAAATTTTATTTCCATGTAATTTAAATCGATGGGTGGATGTACCTAGATCTTCAATCTCCAGATTTTGCAGCATTTGCTGGAATTCTTCGTTGGAAATCTCCCGCGTTGATATTTCATAAACTGGAAATTGGGAGGGAAAGCTTTCTTCCAATGTTGCTTCAACCATTGTGTCCGCATCAACATACTGCGTCAACGCTTCGCCTAATGTATCGCTATCAAAACTTATTCGCTGGAACTTCTTTGAACATCCAGACAAAACGAACAGAAAACAGCAAATAATCACCAATGTAAGCCTTTTCATAATTTCTCCTCCTCATTGTATTAGCCGAAATCGCTATGAATATCTCTTGTGATAATCAAAACATCTGAAGCGTCATATTCATAGTCAAATTTTGGTGTGTAAATAGTTTCATTTGATGCCTGGGGAATATACAAAACACGCTGGTAATGAGTGGCATTCTCGACGCTTGCCTCTCCATAGTGCCCGGCCATAAAATATGCGTGGATAATAGGCTCTCCTTCGCGAAGATATATTGCGAACTTTTCCGCCATTGCATCGCATAGTGTTGCTCTTGACGCATATCCCATTACAATATGAGCGCCTGTCATCATTTCTTTGAACGCGTCTTCCGTAACAAAGCTATTTGTTGTAAGGAAATTACAGGTGTATAACCATACCCAACGAAGGTCAGCGTCGCTTGAACCAAAATCCATTTCACTAGTGTATGCATTATAAGCCTCATTTGTACAATCACTTGAATGATGATTTCCATTTGAAGCACAATTATAGTGGAGGTAGTTTCCCTTAGAATCGCTAGCCTTAAGACCGTGTCCGATATAAATCATAAAGTCTATATCACTAGAAATAGCTCCGCTCGTTGCAAAATCAATTTTGGACGCAGTTCTATTTGAATCCATATTATAATGGTGTACAAAGTCAAATGCTATTTCACCAGGATCATCCGTTAACTCGTCATAGAATTTATAAGCATACCTATAGGATTGACGTTCACCGTAACCACACCCGTCTGTATAATTATCTGTACTCATCCCTATATCAATTGCAGTTACAATTTGCCACTCATCCTTATAGTTTGCATCGTCGGTAAAGTCGCACTGCTCGATATCAATCCCGTCAGTGTTCAACACATACCAACCCACCGCAAGAACTCTATTATTTACTTCTCCGGTCTTGGGGATTATTTTATACGCATTATGATTAGATTTAATAACCTTCCATTTCATTCCGTTTGTTATGCTCCCGGAGCAAAGAACAACTGCGGCATCGTTATCTGTCGAATTATCTTTGACTCCCATATAATAGGAAGAATGATATGCAGACCTGATAGAATATGTTCCGTCCCCAAGATGCGAGAAGATCCATCGTTGACTACTTCCTCCATGAAAGGCATATTGATGAATTAATGTACCCGCAGCCATAGTTGGCCCTTCGATATCCACATATCGCGCCGTTTCCTTGTTTTTGATAGAGTATGTGCCATTGGGGATTTCCGTAACAACTAACTTATAGCTAACTGTACGAGAATAACCATTAACTACTTTTTTGGCAGTAACTGTAATAGTGTCGCCATTTGTCGGAGATACACCTGTAACTGTACCTGTGGAATTCACTGTCGCCTCAGAAGAAGTAGACCAAGATACTGTCTGATTAATTGTCCACGGTGAATACGCAATGCACACCAATGACATATTAAAAAGTGTCCGGGATTCATTGGGTGCAACATACTTTGTTGGAGAAGTCACAGGGCACTTGTTTGCTGTATCGTACAAATACAATCCCACAAGAGATTCTGTCATTTGCGTCAATTCCCAGCGGCAGTTAATAGAAGTTGAGTATGTCGAAGCAATAATCGTTGCGCCAGAACTTGTTGCAGCACCTTCTACCTGCATAGTAAGGCTATTGCTGCCATTATTCTTAAACACATAGCCCGTTGAGTACCATTGAATCGTCCATTCTCCTGCTGATGCCAAACTAGACAATGTATCCGTTGTGCCTATATTATAGATATCGACATTACTTCCTGTAACGTGTAAACCCATATCTAATTTATGCATGGGGCGTACACTGTACCTACCGTTTCCTAAATAGGAAATCTTCCACATTTGTCTGATTCTGTAAATTTCGGATGCACTAGTTGCATATTTCGAGTATTGCTGTACATTTGTATAGTTTGCAATTTGCCCCGACTCGACATTTAGATAATAATGGGAATTTATGTTTTTGATATAGTACAGGCCATCTGGAACGGTAACATACAGCGAAATGGATTTAGAGATATAGCCCTCTGCCTGGGCTGTGATGGTAACCTGTCCGGCATGTTCACCGGTAACCTTGCCGCTGGAATCCACGGTAGCAATATTGGTGTCACTGGAAGTCCATGTGATGGGTTCCTCTACATTTGGCCAAAGCAACAGGATTTCGTCACCCTCGGAAACATAATTTGCGCCGTTTTCAGTTTGCAGGTTCTCGGGGCAAATGACATATTCCACCCTCAGCGACGGCTTGTTACTGGCACGGTTATAGGATGCGAAGGAGCGGTAGTTGACGGTATCCCCGGATTCTGTGGCAGAATCGGCTTGGAAAATGATGCCATCGTTTGGGTCAAGCGTGGTATCAAACCATGCCTGCACTGCATCGGAAATGTCAAAGCTGTACCAGTGCTTCGTATCAAAAGTCACGCCGATATCGTAGTCAATTGTCTGCGAAGACAGCGCTGTACCGTAAGTCTCCGGTTGTGTCAGACTCGCCCAGGTGGAGCTGGATGTCCAGTCGCTGCCGGTGTAGGGGTAACAACTGACATTCAGACTGGTGGTTTCGCACATCAGATCCCGCAATTCCACCGTTGCAGAGGTGACGGTACAACCTTCCATGTCAGCGGTGTTCAACCCCGGGAAGCGCATCAGGATGCGGCAGATACCGGAATTTTGGGTTCTGCCCACATACAGCGCGCCATAGCTGCCAGAATAGGTTGCGGAGCTGGCGATGGTCAAATCCTCAATCGCCCCTTCGCCGGAATCCTCATAATTGATCTCAATGGTGGGGTCAATCCGGATAGGATACGCCGTTTTCGGGTCTACGAGGTACTCCGGATCCAGCACGATGGTCAGTTTGTATTCCTCGTTAGGAATCACCGTTTCTGCCCGCAACTCGCCAAAAGCGTTGTTCCGCTCGTCGGCGGTGAAAATAATAATATCGCCAACGGTGGCCTGAACTTCGCCGGTTTCATTTACTAAGTATATACTACCATCGATTGTCGTCAGCGTCAAGCCATAAGTATGTAGTGTAAAGGCATACTCCGTCTGGCCGGTGTATTTTTCCACCACGATATCTTCCTTGAAGCCCGTGTAGGTCAGGGAGTACTCGATGGAAGTATTCGTACCATAGGGATAGGAAATGGTCTTTTCGTCCACACGCCGGGCTTTTTTGCCACTGCCATTTTGGGGCACTAGGCGAAGTTGGGTCTGTCCCCCGGTCAGGGTGATGCCGCCAGACAAATCCGAGGCAAAGCTGGTCACTGCCCCGGCAGATTCCGACCGGAAGGGCGCATCCCGCTTGCCAGTGTCGGAAATATTCAGAGTGATATCTCTAATCTTGCCACTTTCATCCCGGTATTTCACAGGATGGTCGTATAAGTACATGGTGCGACTGCCGTCGGCATTCTCAAAAATCAGGGTGTTGAGGTTTTCACCCTCCTCATCCTGCCGACGACGGACATGCCCGCGACGCTCAGCCTCGTCCTGTCCCACGATTTCAGGAACGGCTTCCTCGTCTAAACGGGAAACTTGGGAAAATTGCGAGGATGGGGTTTCCTGTATTTGTGAAGATTCTTCTGCCGCAGAAACTACCGGAGGTGTCGGCACAATGCCCAACACCAGCGCCATCACCAGAACTGCAGACATCAAGCGAATAACATTGCTTCTCGGCATTAGAATTTGAAAATTAAATCTTTTGTTTCATGACTTTCTGAGCCGGGTTCTATTGGACTCGGCCCTGTGTTAGCTCACATTCACTTCGCCTATGCTGGCATCGTGTAAGTGCTAGCTTTGTAATTACTTAGTCAAGGCAGTCCCATATTAATAAAGCCGCAGCATTTGATAGTCTTGGCAATCAAACAATCTCCTCCCTGTTCAGGTTCTTGGAGAAGCTCTTGTTTAATTAACTCAGAATTCGACAAAATAACAAAGAAACTGTGCCCCGTACGAATTGCGAACTTCCAGCGCAATAACCGAAACGCAGTCGGACATATCCAAACCGTGCGGTACACAGTAACCATCAGCGTATAAAAATATCCCCGCTTGGCAGGCAAGCAGGTTTCTCTACTCGCCCACCAAACGGGGATTTCATTATGCGCCAGTTTTTTCGAACCAATCTAGGCAACAGCTCTATTGAAAATTAATGGCTAGATGTGACCAGAGGTCTCATCGGCGTACTGCGTGGTGACGAAACGGTAGGTTATTGGGGCAGCCTCGGGCTGACAGCCACTTCCCAACCCAAGAAGTCGAGCTGATCTTCAACGAGAGCGGAGAGGTCATTGGCGAGAAACTACGCGAGCATCCGTAGGGAATAAAACTAGGCGAAAAGGGAAAAATTATAGGAAGAGGGGGAATGCTTATTCCACAGGAGCACGAAAAATCATCGGAGCAACGGAGAATTGAAATGGCGGAGAAGATTTGGCTACATTACTTCAACGACACGCTGTTTCGGCAGGGCATCATCACACAGCGGGAGTACAACCTCATGCGCAACAAGATCAATATGCGCAAGTCCAGAATGGTTCCCAAGACAAACAGTCAGGATGTAACGCTCGGATAAGACCTGCAAGATTTCTTTTTGCTATAAGCCATGACACCCATGCAGTTTGAAAATGGCTCTGCCCCGGGGCGGATTGAGGGTATGTACCTGCAATCTGCCCCTACATAGTGGAAAGGTGCATTGTTCCCCCTTCTGGGTTGATGAGAATCAACTCAGAAGGGGATGATTTTGTTTTTAGCTTTGCTGTAAAATTGCGTGGTTAGGGCTGATTGCGGTGCATAGGGCAGTGGGGGCAGGGGAAGATGGGCGGAGCATGATTGGTTTGTGGGTCGGGCGGTTGGAATTCTGATCCGGTGATGAGGTAGTCCAGGGAAACATGGAACAGCCGGGACATTCCCACAAGGATTTGCAGATCCGGGACTCTGCGACCCTGTTCGTACATTCCCACGGCGCTGGGGCTGATGTGTAGCGCTTGGGCCAATTGCGCTTGGGTCATGTGGTGCATTTTTCTGAGAAACATCATTCGTAGTGAAAGCATGGCATTTTTCCTCCTTTTTCGATGCACTCAGCATAGCACTAAGAATTTGCGAAAAGGGTCGAAGGGTGTCGAAATTCGAGAGAATACCACGAAAAATGTCCCGAGCCGGGGAGATCCTAGCTCGGGTTTGTGCCTTCGAGGGCAGTCCGTTATGCGAAATTGGCGGATTTCGGTTCGTTTATCACCAGAGTTGTCATCCTGAGCGCCGAAGGCGCAAAATAGCTTCTCCCGGGGAGAAGCTGTCGAGCGATAGCGAGACTGATGTGGAATGCGGGAGGAATGCTACCGTTTTTTGCCCATATTTCAGACCTGTGAGCTGTTGGATTTGGTTAATGTCCAACCTTTGAGAAGGTCTGGCAGGTGGTGCTAACTATTAGGTTACCGCCCGCACTCCACATCCGACCCTTCGGGCCACCTTCTCCCCGGGAGAAGGTATTGCTCCTTCGGCGCTGTCGCCCCACAGGGGCGACGCATTGTTGTTTGAACCACTAAACTTTGGTCTGTATATAAAATAACCCGAGGTGGGGGAAGTCCCACCTCGGGTGATTTATTGCATTAGCCGGCGAAGAGGGTGGCTTTCTGGGAAGATGTCCAGAAATAACGGGCGTCGCCCTCGCCATCCTTGCCTGCCCAGACGCAGACATAGGCTTTGTAGTATTTGCCGATGGAACCGGCGTATTCTACATGGCCATCGTGATAGTAGTTATTGTAACCTAACATATCCGGGTAATCTACATATTGAAACTGTTTTACACAAGTCCAGTTTTCATTGTCGGAAGATTCGTAAAGCCAGATGTTCAGCGAGCCAATTTCGTCCATATCGCCTACGCCATTTACAGAAACCCAGACCTGAACTTTGTACCAACCGGCGTTGTATACATAGGCACTGTAAGAGGAAAGGTAATCACTAGCCCGAGGTTCTACGGCCTGTGCCGGAAAAGGAATCAAGAAAACGATTGCCAACAGCAGGGCCGCCAGCCGAAAAATATTGGATTTTTTCATATACTCAAAATGTTAGCCTTTCTCGATAGAGTCAATCATTGTTTTCATTTCCTCTAAAGTCAATGACCCCATAATTTGGCATTCATAAGAATTTTGAATCCAAACGCATTGCGTTTGCTTGTTATTTGAGAAAAGATAGTATTTGTATACACCAAGTTCATATACTTCAACAAAATCCTCACTTTGCTCAATATGCTGCGGTGCAGAATTCAGATAATCTTGCACAGTGATGGTGAGGCACATGTCGTCTTTCTGATATTTCGCTCGATATATATTTCGTTTAGGTGTTGACTCAGTAGTAATATCAGTCAACACATAACCCTCAGGGACGTATGTAGGTACTAGGCTGGCATCAATTCCGGCAATATCCAAGGCTTCTTGTAGCGATTGGTAAGGCAAATCTCCATCCGTTCCCGGGCCATTGCTACTGCCAAAACTAAAGGTTTCCTTCGTCCAAGTGACGATGGCATTCCAAAAGTCCGGAGCAAAGGCATGAGCCGTTGTACCAAGCAAAAACACCACCACAATCACCGCCGCAACGGTAGACAAAGCGCGCAACCAACAAGGACGCAGCGCCTTCTTCGGGGCAGACTCGTCCTCTTCATCGGGCGTGGCATCCAAATATTTTCTCTTAAAGGATTCAAAAGACTCTTGTGCTGTATTCGGGATCCGACCATTTTCGCGATTTCTTTTCGCTAACACCCCCATTACATATAGTAGCATTTCTGTATCCGATTCCTGCTCCTCGGGAGCTTCCATATCCAGCCGCAAGATCTCCTCCAACTCTTCCGTGGACATTTCGTCGTATTTTGACATATTTTCTGCCTTGCGGCTTTGATTCTCGGACATTCAGGTCCCTCCTTTCACTGTATATATGTCTTCAGACCCTACGTTTGTGACAAGGGTTGCAATTTATTTTGTAAAAATTTTTTCGCGCGCTCGATTCTTTTGCGGCAAGCGGCTTCGGTAATACCACGGCTTTGGGCCATATCAGAGTAAGAGCGCCCTTCGTAGAACCGTTCCGTCAATATCCGGAACTCTTCTGAATCACGAATTTCTGCAAACACATCCACAAAAGATACCGATTCCGGACTCTGCTGTATGTGCTGCCGTTGCAGAATCAGTTGTAACTGCTTCATCCGCTCTCGCTCTCGCAGTTGATTGCGAACCACATTTTTGAGCGTTAGAACCATCCAACCTTGAGGATTGGGAGCATGTAGTAGGCTTTGTGCTTTCTGACTGGCGATGTAAAAGCTGTCCTGAACCGCGTCCTCCGCAAGCGCGGCTGAGTGCAGACAGGCAAGCGCTTGAGAAAACAATTGATCTCGCAACTGCACATAGAGCTCTGCAATGAATCTATTCTCTTCTTCCGTCATCATACAAAAAGCTCCTCCTTCCGACTAACGCCATACTATTCTATCCCAAATTCAGGAAAAATGCAATATCTTTTCCGGAGCTACCGGGGGGATGCACCCAGCATGTCACAAAAATCACCCGAACTGACATAAATACTTGCCGCAGTTTCATTGTGGCAAATATGACATTGTCAGAGATCGGCAGTTTTCGTCTGCTGGATATCTCTGGCATTTTCCTGAGGTATGCCTCATGGGATCTGCGGCGATGGGATTGTGATCGATGAGGGCAGCTCAGTCTCTATATTTTGAAAATTCTAAAAAATATTTACGAAATCATGTCACAAACATAGGGTCTGAAGACATATATAAAGTAAAAGGACACCAAGATGGAGCTTTTTTAGGCAAGAACCTATGAGAAGGGAAAGGTGAGTCCCATGGGCCATGTAGTCTGACAGCATGATGTATGTATGAACAGACGCCAAATGACATTTTCGCTGTGGAGATGTTCCACAGAAAGGATGGCAAAAATGTATTCTAAGTTTACGAAGCTATGCTCCGTCATTTTGTCATGGGTCATAGTCTTCCAGCTTTTGCCGGCGCAAGTTTTTGCGACAGAACAGGCGACTGCCCTCAATTCCGAGCAGACTGCACTCGAATCGTTGTCCTCTGCGCAAACCCAACAGGAAATCATCGAAGCCAGTTTGGAAGATGCCACGATTGTTATGGAAGTCGTGGAAAATCGAACGGAATTTTCCAAGGAATACAAACTGAGCAACGGTATGCACATGGCCATTGTGTATGCTGAATCGGTACATTTTGAAGACGATGGCCAATGGAAGGATATTGACAATACCCTTAAATCCGACGGCAAGGGCAACATGACCACCACCGCCGGTAATTGGTATGCCCAATTCCCCCAGAAGATCGAAGATGGCGCTGAGGTCGTGATTCGCAAGGACGGCTACAGCGTCAGTTTTTCTATGGAGGGACAGTTGTATCAACTCAGCCTGTCTGATAATAGCACAGTAATGCCCATCGGCTTGGGCACACAGGAGCAGACCGTTACGGTACAAGCCGCCCAGCAGGTGACAGGCCAAGTGGCAGAACTGGATTATTCTGCTGCAAAAGCGCAGACTCATTATCCGGAAACCGTCCGGGACAAACTGGCTTCCCGGATGACCTATACAAATGTCTTTGCTAATACCAATATTGTTTATGATATCAGCCCCAAGCAACTGAAAGAATCGGTGGTCATCAATCAGTACGACGACAAATTGGTGGGCTATCGCTATTTCCTGAACACGGGTTCTCTGATTCCTGTTTTGCAGGAAGACGGCAGCATTCTGCTCATCTCTCGGGAAAACATGGAAGTCATCTTTACCATGCCGGCACCCTTCATGGTGGACAGCAATGAGGAGGTCAGCTACGATGTGACGGTGGAGTTGGAGCCGACAACTGGCGGCTATCTGCTGACCTACCGCCTGCCTACGCAGTGGATGGCTTCGGAGGAACGGACTTGGCCTGTGATTTTGGATCCTGTGGTGTCAGCCTCTCCGAACACGTCTAATATTTTGGATAGAACCGTCAACAGTACCGGCACTGTCACTTCCCACACTTCCAGTAAATTGATGGCCGGCTATACTCCCAGTTATAACAATTACGGCAAGATGCGCACCTATCTTCAGTATGTCAATCTTCCTTCCATAGGCAGTTCTGATGTGGTGGTATATGCCCAATTGACCATGTATGCCATCGGTGGCTCGGCTGCTACCGCTACCATCAATGCCCATGCGGTGAATGCAGAATGGACATCCGCGGGCATCACCTGGGATACGCAACCGGCATCGTCTAGCATCATCTCGGATTACTGCATCGTAGGCGCTAAGAACAATCACTACTCTTGGTGCATTACGGATATTGTCCGTGGCTGGTACGATAACGCGAATTATGGGTTGGTTCTAAAAGTCACGGAAGATGTGGAAAGTGGAACCACGCCACGATGGAAGCAGTTCTGGTCTGTAGACTATGACAAATACTCGCCCACGCTTCTTCCCCAACTGAGTATTGTGTTCCGCAACGCCAACGGTTTGGAAAGCTATTGGGATTACACATCCGCTTCCGCCGGAAGAGCCGGCACAGGCTATGTCAACAACTACACCGGCAACTTAACTTGGGTACATAGTGATATTGGCTTCGGCGGAAACCGGACGCCGGTATCCATCAGCCATATCTATAACAGCAATGATTGTGCAGAAAATCTTTACGGTTTAGGTTATGGCTGGAGAACCAACTATCATCAGATGCTGAAGAAAGTTGTTCTGACGGATGACGGCAATAATGTGCTGGAAACAAATGGTGCCTATGTCTGGACGGACGGAGATGGAACGGAGCATTACTTCATCCTGAAAGATGGCGTGTTGCAAGACGAGGACGGTCTGGAACTCACACTGACCGTACCAGACGAAGATTCTCTCGCCAGTACCATCACCGACAAGGTTGGCAATATCATGACCTTCGACAGTTCTGGCAGGCTCACCACGATTGCCAACAATCGGACGGGGGACAATGCAAGCCAGATCACCATCACTTACGCAGGCACAAGCAATCTGATTTCCCAAATTACAGACGGCGTTGGACGAAGATATCAATTTGTTTATTCCAACGATCTGTTAAGCAGAATCGACTATTATGGTCATAAAAGTACGGTTATCGAACAGATTTCCTTCGGCTATACCGATGCTCGCTTGACAACGGTGACCGACATCGACGGAAGCCAATATGGGTTTACCTACCTACAACCTCAGGAGAATGGGCCATTCCTGTTGCATACTGCCACAGATATCGATGGCTACAACCTGCAATACACCTACTCTGCCACTACCCCATATCGTGTGGTAGGGATCACGGAGCGGGACGGGACTATTGTAGGCAGTAGTCTTGCCATTCAATACGACCACAATCAAACCACCTTTACCGACCATGCAGGTCGTGTGCAAATCACCCAGTACAATGACTGGGGCAATGTGATTTCCGTACAGGATGGTCTGGGCCGTGCCCAGTTTGCCCAGTATGCACTCAATGGATATGGTGAAGACTCTGAAGGCAAAAAGGGAAACCAACTGACCATTTCTTCGAAACTGCAGAATACGGTAGTCAATATATTGCGCTATTCAAATTTTGAATCCGGTAATTACTGGAGTACCGGAGATTCGTCTACCGCAACGGTCGCAACTACAACGGACCATGCCTATTTGGGTAGTAAATCCCTGCGCATTACCTCCACGGCAACCACACAAACGGTATCCGCGGCAACCTCAAGCGGATATTATGCGGCCCCGGGTGAAACTTGCACGTTCTCTGCCTATGTCAAAACCGACAGTGCGGCTTCTATTCGCCTGGGCGTTTCCGGCGGATATCCCTTCGTTCCACTCACGGTTGGCGAAGTGATTCCGGCGGGGACCGACTGGACTCGTGTGGAAATTAGCTACACCAACACCGGCACCGGCACGGTTAGCGTCTATCCCATTGTCCTTTCCGAGAGTGCCGGCACAGCCTACATCGACTGCGTACAATTGGAAGAGACCCCCACGGCCAGCCGATACAATCTCATCCAAAACGGCGATTTTACTGACTTCGTAGTCTGGTCGTCTAACGACGGCAAAACAACCCTTACATCCGCCGCCGCACCGCAGTTAAGTAGCAACGTCTACAAAATGACCGGCAATCCGGAAAG
>CAZOVE010000004.1:0-58626 GCA_964583135.1 uncultured Oscillospiraceae bacterium
TTTATAACTTTGGGGCCAGGCTTATTACCTGACCCCAACATTTATTATAGAACCAAAAGAAACAAGGCGGGATGCTACGGCATCCCGCCTTATGTTGCGCAGAGTGTAGAGATTACGGACATTCTCGCTCACGCAGGAGCATGGGCGTGAATTTCGGCTGGTGGAACAGCGCCTCAAATCGGGGGCATTTTACCAAAAAGGCGTAGTAGATCGGATAACCGCAACCCCAGAGCGTTTCCACATTGCCCTGCCCCTTAGATAGGATCACGTCAGCGGTGTCCATGGCCTGCTTCGCTTCCGGGCTGAGCTGATCGATCTGGGTTCCGGGGATGCAGTTGCCGTTGGTGAGGATGGGGAAGGGAACGCCGACTGCCAATGCATCCTCGACCAGAGCATCATTGTTGGCTGGACCACCCCGCACGAGGAAGGAGATCTCTAGATGGGGGAATTGCTTTGCGATCTGCTCGGCGAAGATCCGATCGAAGCCGATCTCACCGGCGTTGTCGGTGATGTACAGTAATTTTTTGCCCGATGCCAGATCTTGCCGCAAGGCGGCGAAATTATCCGGCGACAGGGTCATGTTCCCTGCGTCGGTCAGCATTTGATCCAAAGATTCGAAGCTGACCTGTCCTCGCAAGGCGGAAAAATCCAGATAATTGCCCAAAATGGCGTATTGAAGTCCTGCCAGCAAGGGATCCGGTGCCTGCTCTACACGATGGCGGATCTGCTCCAACCGGGGAATTACGAAGGCGTTGCTTTCCTGTTTTTCTTGGCGATAGCGATCAAATTCCAAACCATAGATCTGCTGTAGCAGCAGTGCAGTATGGGGCGCGTACCAAGGAGCGCTGACGCCCTCCGGTGCCTCTAAAAACAGCCGGATCAGCGCCCGGAAGAACCGGGTGGCCTGCGCCTCGTCCCCAAGTTGTCGTGCTAAGGCCATATTCCGCTCCAGATAGCACTGCATACACTCTGCTCCGGCTGCGATGCTCATATTGATCGGCTCCTTCCGTGTGATTACGCATCCAAATGTCGCTGGATGCGGCCTAAGATCATATCCAGGGCGATGTGATTTTTGCCGCCTTCGGGCACGACGATGTGGGCATATTTTTTACTGGGCTCCACATATTTTTCGTGCATGGGCTTCACCGTTTCCTGATACTGCAACAGTACCGATTCCAGCGTCCGTCCCCGTTTGTTCACGTCCCGCTTGATCCGGCGGCACAGCCGAATATCCGCATCGGTATCTACGAAAATGCGAATGTCCATCAATTCTCGCAAAGCCGGATCTTCAAAAATCAGGATGCCCTCCACAATAATGACTTTTCGGGGCACGATGTGCATGGTTTCGTTGCTGCGATTGTGGTTAACAAAGTCGTACACCGGACAATCGATGGCGACACCGCTGCGCAAAAGCTGTAAATGCCGGGCCATCAGCTCTGTTTCCAGAGAGATTGGCTCGTCATAATTGATGCGGCAACGCTCTTCGAAGGTCAGTTCATCATGGCGGCGATAATAATTATCGTGACTGAGTACCGTGACTACATCGCCAAAGGTATCTACGATGCGATTCATTAGGGTGGTTTTTCCGCTGCCGGTGCCGCCGGCAATACCGATCACCAAAATATCTTCCATGGTTTCCTCCTTACAAATATTGCCGAGCCAAAGCCTGCAATGCCCCATCATCCAGACTGCTGCGGATGATCAACTCGCCGTCACCGTCTGTTGCCAGCAGACCGGCACAGTCCAGACGCCGCAAAGTCTCCCGGGCGGTGCCGTCACCGCCGTCTAAGAGTATGGTTTGGCTGCCCAACACGGTTTGGATGGCGGCGGTGGCAAAGGGGTAGTGGGTGCAGCCCAGTACCAGCGCATCGAGCTTGCCCACATAGCCGTCCAACAGACGGTGCAGGAGTAGCAGCATTTCGTTGCTGTCAGCTTTTCCGGCTTCAATCAGCTCCACCATACCCGGCGCTGGGATCTTTTCCACGGTGCAGTCGGGGAAACGGTGCAAAAGCAAATCAAATTTTTCCTCCCGAAGGGTCACTTGTGTGGCCATTACGCCGATACGCCCACCGGGGAATCGGGTCGCTGCCAATTTTAGTGCCGGCTCGATTCCGATGACGATCAGCGTCGGGTAGGTCTGTCGCAGCGCTTCAATGGCGGCAGCCGTGGCGGTATTGCAAGCCACGACCAGTGCCTTCAGGGGGTAATGCTCCAGCAGCCATCGTGCCGCATCTAAGGTCAGTTGCCGCACCTGCTGGGTGGAGCGGCTGCCATAGGGTGCATGGGCACAGTCACCGTAGTAAATGAATCGCTCCCGTGGTAGCAGTCGCCGCAGATGCTGCAGCACACTGATGCCACCGACACCGGAATCGAATACAGCAATATACGCATTTTGTTCTTTCATGGTCTTTCACCTGACGGGTGTACATATTTTTCAAGAGGGTAGGCCTTTGCCATATTTCTTTTCTTATCATAGCAAATTCGGCGCGCCGATGCAATGCCGCATTGACAATTTTTGCGTTTTTTGATATTCTAATTCCAGAAAAGATCGGGAGGAATTTCTATGCCTTCTCATTACGCCCATTATCGCTTCGGCATGGCGATTTTGGAGACACTGCCGGCGGATATTCGCCGCTGCATCCAGCGATTCCGGCGGCTGTACGACGTGGGTCTGCACGGACCGGATATCTTCTATTTTTACAACCCGCTAGGTACCGGTGCCACCGGAACTCTGGGTATCAAATTTCATGAGCAGACCGGCCGTAGTTTCTTTACCCGGGCCTGCCGTGCCATTCGAATGGAGAACAACGAGGCTGCTGCGGCTTATCTGTATGGTGTGCTGTGCCATTATGTGCTGGATTCGGTGATGCATCCGGTTCTGTTGGAAATGGCAAAAAATGTCGGCGTGAGCCATGCGGCGTTGGAAACGGAGTTTGACCGCTACCTGCTGCAGCACGATGACCGATTTCCTCCTGACCCCAAACGGTTGACCCAGCATTTGAATTTGACGAATGGCGAATGCGATACCGTGGCGCGATTCTATCCTCCCGCTTCCTCGAAAACCGTAAAAAGAGCGGTGAATAACGATGCATATATGGTCCGTTTGTTGACCACGACGGAGGGCATTGGTCGTAATGTGCTGACCGCCGGAATCCGCATTCTGGGAAAAGACCTGCAGGATATGTTGATGACGTCCCAGCCCAATCCCAAATGTGCCCACCTGAATGAGGCACTGGCAGAGCAATATCAGCAGGCGTTGGATCGATTCCCGGAGTATCTGCGACAGATGCACGCCCACATGACTTACAGCGCACCGCTGGAAGAAGAATATACCGCTCCTTTTGCATAAGCTAAGGCTGCTGTGACACCACAGCAGCCTTTGTTTTACTTTGTGCCGAAGATACGGTCGCCGGCGTCACCCAGACCCGGCAGGATATAGGCGTGGTCGTTGAGCTTCTCATCACAGGCGGCCAGATAAATATCCACATCGGGGTGGGCTTCCTGTACTGCCTGGATACCCTCCGGACAGCCGATGATGTTCATCATGATGATCTGTCTGCAGCCCCGCTGCTTCAGGAAATCGATGGCTGCCACGGCGCTGCCACCGGTGGCCAACATGGGATCCACGACGTAAACCTGCCGATTTTCGATGTCTTCCGGCAGCTTGCAGTAGTATTCCACGGGTTTGTGCGTCTCGGGATCCCGGTAAAGACCAATGTGACCGATCTTGGCGGAGGGGATCAGATCCACCATGGAATCCACCATACCCAGACCGGCCCGCAGCACCGGTACGATGGCCAACTTCTTGCCGGCAAGCATCCGACACTTGGCGACCATCATGGGCGTTTGCACTTCCACCTCTTCCGTAGGCAGGTTTCTGGTGGCTTCGTAGCACATCAGACCGGCGATCTCACTGATAAGCGCCCGGAATTCCTTGGTGCCGGTTTCTTTGTTACGCAGGATGGCCAGCTTATGCTGGATCAGGGGATGGTCGAGAACATATACATTTGCCATGGTTTTCTATCTCCTTTTGTGTAGTATTTCAGAAGCTAATTTTGGGAATGTATACGGATTTATTGCTGTTTTTCCAGCCGCTCCCGTTCTGCTTGACTCAGGCGCAGGTAATTGGGTGTCAAGCTGGCGCCGTCGTGGGGCTGCCCGGTGGCGATGGCCTCCAAAGTCGCCAAAGCGACGCCTGTAGCGCGCTGGTGCATCCGATGCTCCGGCGGTAGGATCAGCCCGGATACGGTGTCTCGTAGCATATGATAGCACAAAATACTGCCGTCGCCAACCAGAAAAACGGGTTTTGGGACAGCTTGCAGTTCGTTTGCCAGATCCGACAGGGCGATGGCCCGATCTTCACTGTGTCGGATCAGATGACCATCCTGTAGTGTAAACAGGGCATTGTATACCTGATTTCTTCGGGCATCCATCACGGCGCAGACCGTGCCTTCCGATCCTCCCAGATTTCGCGCCATTGCTTCCAGCGTGGATACGCCGTAGCAGGGCTTGTCTTGTCCCCATGCAAAACCCTTCGCCGCCGCTACCCCAATGCGTACGCCAGTAAAGGAGCCGGGACCGGCAGCAACACCGATATGGGTCACATCTGCTGAGGATCTGCCACAGATTTTCAACAGATCTTGAGCCATGAGCATCAGGGTTTGGCTGTGGGTCAGACCGGCGTTCTGATAGCTCTCCGCCAGTAGCTTTTGTCCGTCGTGCAGCGCAACGGAGCAAGCCTTGGCGCTGGTCTCAAAGGCCAATATCAGCATATTCTTCCACTCCTTCGATGGTGATGCGCCGACTTTCGTCGCCGGTTTTTTCAATGCGGATGAAGATGGCGTTTTCCATAGCTTCCGCCACATTTTCGCTCCATTCCACGGCGCAGATACCACCTCGTTCCAGATAATCCTCCCAACCGATCTCCCAGAGATCGTCAGCAGAGCCCAACCGGTACATATCAAAGTGGAACAGAGGCATCCGACCACTCAAGTATTCATTGACAATGGTGTAGGTGGGACTGGTGACCAATTCGGTGCAACCCAATCCCCGTGCCAGCCCTCGGGTGAAGGCGGTCTTGCCTGCGCCAAGATCGCCGCAGTAGGCGATCACTGTCCCGGGGGACAATATATTCGCAATCTTTTCGCCAACTGCTTCCGTCTGCGTGGGGGAAAATGTGTTAAAGATCATAGGTTTTCCTCGTTCATATCGTAGAGACGATCATAGAGCTTTCTACGTCGGTGGGTATAAAACGTCAATTTATTGACTGTTTTTCAACTTCTCGGCCTGATCGGCTGTGGCAAGGGCGTTGATGATCTCCTCCAGATCGCCGTTCATCACGGCGTCGATGCGATACAGGGTCAAATTGATCCGGTGATCCGTGACTCGACCTTGCGGGAAATTGTAGGTACGGATCCGCTCATTGCGCATTCCGGTACCAACTTGACTGCGCCGTAAGCCGGTATGGGCCGATTCGATGCGCTCACGTTCGATCTCGTAGAGTTTGCTAGCCAGCATTCGCATACATTTTTCCCGATTCTGGAGCTGGCTACGTTCTTCCTGACAGGCTACCACGATGCCACTGGGTTTGTGGATCAGCCGTACTGCCGAGGAGGTTTTGTTCACGTGCTGACCGCCGGCACCGGAGGCTCGATATACCTGCATCTCAATATCGGCAGGATCAATCTGCACGTCAACCTCTTCCATTTCCGGTAGCACCGCCACGGTGACGGTAGAGGTATGGACGCGACCACCGGATTCGGTCTCCGGTACACGCTGTACCCGATGCACGCCGGATTCGTATTTCATGCGGCTGTAAGCACCACGTCCGTTGAGGACAAAGTCTACTTCCTTGATACCTCCCAGCTCCGTTTCGCTGAGATTCAGCAGTTCCACAGTCCAACCCCGAGCAGCGGCGTACATAGAGTACATCCGAAAAAGGCTATGGGCAAACAGGGCGCTTTCCTCACCACCGACGCCGCCTCGGATCTCAATAATGACGCTTTTATCGTCATTGGGATCCTTGGGAAGTAGCAGAAGCTGCAATTTTTCCTGTAGCGCATCCCGATTTTCTTTGGCTTGCCGCAGCTCCTCCTGCGCCAGCTCCTTCATTTCCGGGTCATGGAGCAGTTCCTCGGCATCCAGAATATCCTGCTGGGCTCGGCAGAAGGCCTCATAGGTCTGTACCACCGGCTCCAACTCATTTTTCTCTCGCAAGAGTTTGGCTGCCAATTTGGGATCGCTGTAAAAATCCGGCTGTTCCGATTTGAAGCAAAGCTCTTCATATCGGTCGGCAACGGAGTGCAGTTTTTCAAGCATCATGTGCTTCCTTTCCGATTTAGTTTGTTGCGCCTGTGAAAATCGACCCGATCTTCCGGGGCGCAGACAATCCGACACATTCCAAAGGATCAATTCATTTCCAGTATTATATCAGCATTTGGTGGAAAAGTAAAGCTGTCAGGTAGAACGGTAGATATTCAGCACACAACTGGCGGTATCCGTCAGGCAGGATGTTTGTGCCAGACGCTGGGCACCTTCTTTGCCGATGCGGTATACGTGGGGCGTCATGGATAGCAAATGCTGCACCTGTTGCCCCTCCACCGTAAAAGTAAAACGGATCGGAATGGTCTGCACCAAGGTAAATCCCGGCAACGTCGGTGCGGTATCCTTTGGCTTTTCCTTGCGCTGTGGGTAGATGATCTGCTTGAGCCCTAGCAGATGATCCGGTGCAGCCAAAACCTGAAAGAACAGCCCCCTCGGCTGCAATACCCGCCGGAATTCTTCCGGCAGCGTCAAAGCAAATAAGCTCATGATCATACCTGCGCTGCCGCTGCGCACCGGAATATGGGATGCGGTGGCACATAGCCAAGTGTGGCCTTTGTATCGGGCGGCGGCGCAACGTACCGCTTCTTTGGATATATCCAATCCCGTCAGCTCTGCCTGCAAGGCATCGGCCAAGGCGGCGGAATAATAACCCTCGCCGCAACCTACGTCCAAAATCGGGCCTGTAGCGCCTGCTTGCCGGGCGGCGGCTATGACGGCAGCACAGATCGGCTCGTAAAACCCACCATCTAAGAAGGCACGACGGGACAGCACCTGCTGCCGGGTGTCACCGGGATACAGTGAGTGTTTCTGCTGCACAGGTAGCAAATGCACATAGCCCTGCCGGGCAATATCAAAGCTGTGACCGGCAGCGCAGCGATAAACACCTTCCTGCCGGGATAATGCTGCTGCGCAAACAGGACAGATCAGTTCCATTTTTCATCCCTCCACCGAATATCATACCCCAAATTTTCAAAATGGTCAATGAGAAGATCACCGATTGTGATCCGTGTCAGACTATTTGTTGCAGTAAGAGAAGGAAGTGTTTTTGTGCGTCGGTTGATTGCTTTGATTTTGGTGTGTATCCTTTGCTGTCCCTCGGTTCGAGGCGTGGAAACGGAAAAGTATGTGGCGTTGACCTTTGATGACGGCCCATCCGGACGTTTTACTCGTCGGCTGTTGGAGGGGCTGCAGCAGCGGCAAGTGAAGGCTACTTTTTTGCTCTGCGGCTATCGTTTGGAGCAATATCCCAAATTGGGGCAGGCGATTTTTGACGCAGGGCATGAGATCGGGCTGCATGGGTACAGCCATGACAATATGGCGACCATGCGCTCCTATGAAGTGGCGCAGGAGCTACGCCGGAATTTGGAATTGTTGCCCGAGGGGTGCAAACCGGTCTTTTTGCGGCCGCCGGGTGGCTGTGATAGTGATGTGGTGGTACAGGCGGCAAAAAATGCGGGGCTGTCCATCCTGAAGTGGTCCGTCGATCCGCGGGATTGGGCCAATCACGATGCCGCCGCCGTGGAGGCGGCAGTTGTGGACAACGTACGGGATGGGGACGTGATCCTGCTACACGATATGTGTGATTGTTCCGTGGAGGCCGCTTTTGCCATCATTGACCGCCTGCAGCGGCAGGGATTCCGCTTCGTCACAGTATCTGAATTGGCAATCATAAAAGGAATCGGCTTGACACCGGGGCAAATATACAGTAGTTTTCGCTGACCGCAAAGAAAGGCCGCATCCCTACGGATGCGGCCGTGTGTGCTTATCCGATACCATTTTCGCCGACGATGACATCCTCGTGGAGCACATCCGCAAAATAGGCATCCAAAATTTCCTTGCCGATATTGGCCATCGTAGAGCCGTGACCGGCTTTCTCGCCATAGACCACCACGGCGATCTCCGGATCGTCGTAAGGGGCGTAGCACACAAAGGCACCGTTATCGGAGCCGGTGTTTAGACCGGTCTCGGCAGTGCCGGTTTTGGCAGCAACGGCGATGGGGTACTTAGCAAAATAGGTCTTGGCAGTACCGGTTAAGGCAGCGGCTCGCATACCTTGACGATAGGCCTCATAAGCCTCGTCGGAGATGGTCAACTTACTGAGTACCACCGGTTGATAGGTCATCAGGATGCTACTATAGTCAGACGATACCACTCGATTCAGGAAACTGGCCTGATACCGGGTGCCCCGATTGGCCAGCGTGGCGGTATATACGCAAAGCTGCAACGGGGTGAAGCGGTTGTCACTCTGACCGATGGAGGCAACGATCTGGTCGGCCATATACCACCGGGCGTTGTCGCCGGTATAGAGGGCGGCTTTGGTGGTGGGGTTGGCACGGCGACCGGTGTACTCGAAGAGTTCTACGCCGGTGCTTTCGCCCAGACCTAAGGCTTTGGCGGTAGCATCCATGACACTGATGTCCATTCGATCCGCCAACCAGTAGAAAAAGTAGTTGCAGGATTTTTCCAAAGCGATGATGGACGTGACATCACCGTGACCATAGCCGTAATTGGTATACTGCAGACATTCGGGATCGAAATTCTCATAGACATCATATACGCCTTTGTCCCGGACGACGGTATCCATATTGATGATGCCGGAGTCGATACCGCCGATGATCATACTCATCTTATAGGTCGAACCCGGCGGATAGATCGCCTGTAGTGCCCGATTAAACATCGGGTCGTAGGGAGCTTGCATCAATTCCTCCCAATCCTGCCGGAAGGTGGACAGGTCGTAGGTCGGGTAGCTGGCGCAAGCGAGGATCTGGCCGGTCTTGACGTTGATGACCACCACAGCACCGCCTTCGGCATCGGCGCCATCGGGCATTTTTTGACCCTCTTCCAGATTTTCACCGGCGGCGCGCAGGTTGGAAATCAGGGTTGCCAGACTATCCTCGGCAGTGGATTGCAGCGTAAGATCGATGGAAAGCTCCACATTTTTTCCTGCAACAGGCTCTACAATGTACGTCGAGGAGATCACCGTGCCATCCACGGCAACCACGTCCTCACGAATGCCATCGACACCGTGCAGGTATTCTTCAAAGGCTTCTTCCAGACCACTTTGCCCCACCAGAGAGTCCATGGAGTACATCTGTACTTCCTTACCGTCGGCGGTGGTATGGGTCAGGGTCTTATAGTAAGCCCACTGATCCGAATCCATGGCACCTACGAAACCCAGAATATGGGCACCGTAGGAGGTGTTGTAGACACGGGTCACCGTGGCTTCCGCCTTCAAACCCGGCGTGTTCAGCTCCAAAATGGCGGCTAGCTCTTTGCTGCCGGCATCTTTCAAAAAGATATAGTTGGAAAGATTCGTTACGCCCTGCCGCAGATCCAGCTCATAGCGGATCCCGATCACGGCTCGGGCATCGGCATCGGACCAATCCTCGGGGATGCCGTAATACTCGCGTAGTTCCTTCATCAGCAGCGGTGCGGAAATGTCAGAGTCCACCTTGGGTTTTTTGGTCAAATAGCTCTGGAAGTAGCCCTGCCAAGCGGAGGAATAGTCCGTCAGCGTATAGGTGAAGGGGGCATCTTTGCTCAGGGGCAGATTGTCGATATATTCCACATTCAATTCCCGGCAAAGTTCTACTAGCTCCAGCAGCCGCAGATTGCGATTTTCCGCACTGCAGATGACGTAATGAATAAAAACCAGATCGTAGCTGGCTCGATTGGTCACCAGAACATTGCCGTTGCAGTCGAGGATCTCGCCTCGGGCGGCTTTGACGTTGGTTTGGACAACATAGGTTTTGGTGTTGTCCACGCTGCCGCCGGTTTCGATGATCTGCAGGTCATACAGCTTCAGGGCAAAAAAGCCCAACACAAGACAAAATATAGTCATAAACAGGATGACCCGACCTCGGGTTATTCGTTCCATGCTTCTCCTCCAATGTTACAGATCGCGCTAAAAATGGGATACATCAAGGGGATCAGAGCGGTAGATAGACCGGCTTTGATCAAAAAGGTGGTGATTCGATGCCAAGTAACCGCACCGGAGAAAATGCCAACACAAAACAGGGCCAGTTCGTAGAACAAAATGGCAATGGCGGTACAGATCAAGGCGGAGCTGAAGTTGCTTTGCAGATAGCAATGGCGCACGATGGCGCACAGAACGCCGATAATTGTCAGCAGGATAATGACGTAGGGGCCGGGGGCAGAGCCGGAAAACTGGTACACAAGGGCACCCACCAGTATAAAAATGCTGCCGACCTCGGGATCCAACAAAATGCATACCAACAGCAGTGTGACCGCCATTAGGTCAAAGGTAGTACCCCATAACTGCAGCCGGCTGAGTAGCACGTCCTGCACGATGCAGATAACCACCAGAGCCACGGTCATCAGCAGCCACTTCAGGACAGTGGTGCGCTGCTTTTTGGTGATATAGAGGATATTCAGAGCGCCGGAACGGTTTTTGTCCGGCCGAAATTCGTTTTTTCGTTTGAAGAGCATTGATCTCACTCCGTGGTAAACTCTGTCAGGATAAATACCTGCTCTAGGCTTTCAATATCCACAGCGGGCTTCAAAATCGCATACTTGGCAACGCCGGTGTCTTCAATGCCGGCGTCGATGATATATCCCAAGATCAGATTCCGAGGATACACGGTGGAACCGGCGGTGACAACTTGATCATTGTTGCGCAAAATGGAGGAGGTGGGCAAATAGTCCATCCGCAGCAGACCCTCCTGCCCTTGCGCATAAGCACCCCGCACCATTCCGCTATAACCGGATGTGGCCACGGAGGCGGAAATCTCCAGAGAGGAATCTAGCACTGTCTTGATGACGGCATAATTGGGACCGGCTTCCACCACCAGACCCACAACCTCCTTATTGGAGGTAATGGCGCACATTCCTGCTTCGATGCCAGCGGTGGTACCCCGGTTGATGGTGAAGGAACTACTCCAGTCCGAAGCATTCCAAGAGATGATATAGGCATCCACCAGCGAGTAGCCTGCCTGTGCCAGATTCAGGCCCAGCAGCTCCCTCAGTCGTTCATTTTCCCGAGCGGTGGCATCGGCGGTGCGAGCTTCGTCTTCCATTTCCGCAATTTGCTGTCGTAGAGCTTCGTTTTCTGCTTCCAGCGCCTCGTAACGGAACATATAATTGTAGAATCGCTCTGCCTGCGCCGTTAGGCTACTGGCGCCGGCGCGCAGGGGTGTTAGAACGCTGCGCACCAGAATATCCGCCGGCGTGGTACCCAGAAGGTTGCTGATGATCATCAGCGCCACCGTCAGCACCAAAGCGATAATGAGAACGGTTTTTACGGTTGTGGTAAAGAAATGCTTCATAAAAGTTCCTCAAATCAGAATTTCGGGGGCGATCTGCTGCAGTAGCTTCCACAGGCTGCATACGGGAAGACCCATGACATTGTAGTAGTCACCCACCATTTTTTCAGCAAACAGGGCAGCGCCGCCTTGGATGCCATAGGCGCCGGCTTTGTCCATGGGTTCTCCGGTGGCAATGTAGGCATCGATTTGTCGCTGCGTTAGGGGGCGGAAGTGGATGTCCGTCACTTCGGTGATGCTGTGTACCGTATTGCCCCGAACTACCGTCAATCCGGTCATCACCTGATGATCCCGTCCGGACAGGAGTTGCAGCATTTGGCGTGCCTGTTGGGGACTATGGGGCTTGCCCAACACTTGCGATTGGCAAACCACGATGGTATCGGCAGCAATGACGATGTCGTCTTCGCCCCGTGGTACTGCCATGGCCTTACAGCGACTGACCCGGGCTACCTCATCAAAAGGGGATCTGGCCGGGTCCATGGTTTCGTCAATATCTGCCACCCGGACGATAAACGGGATGTGAAACAATCCCAAAAGCTCCTGCCGCCGTGGCGACTGGGAAGCCAAAATGATATCCATAAAAAGATCCTTTCCGATGTTGCTCCCGGATGTGCTTACTCCAATCCCCGAAGGTACAGTCCTCTGGTGCAAGCGCCGGGGTCAAAAGCGGGGGGAGTGGCCACCGCCGAGAGTACCACGTCCACCTCACGTGCGTTTTCCGTGGTAAAATACAGCCGCACAGCCCACAGACCCAGTTTTGCCAGATCATTTTGCCGATCCAACCAACTGAGTTTTTTTCCGTTGAGCAATACGCTGCGGCAGGTATTGCCGTCTTTGATGATGTGGAAATCCGCACCGGTTTGATCGGTCAGCTTTCCGGTGCCCAGATTACAGGTGCAGCCGCCGGTGCGTCCGCGTGTAATACAATTCTCTGTGATCATCAGGGGGAGTCTTCCATAGGCAAAGATCTCGCAGTCTACGGCTTTGCTGATGTCTCGAATTTGAGGCAGCGTCATCTCAAAGCTGAGAGTGACGGACTTCATGCCCAATTCTCGCATCAGGCTCATGGAGCCGGAGTTGTAAAGATTCAGACCAAAATCGCCACGTAGCCGCATTCCGGTTTCCATGGCTACCAGAATCAGACCCACATTGCCGACCAGCACTTCCCGAACACCCATATCCCGGATGGTTTTAAGTTGCGCTTTCAGCCGATCCAGTTCGCTGTCGTGGACGATGCGGGGCAATACTGCCGACACCGGCACTTTGCGTGCCAACTCATGGCAGAAAATGGGATCCTCCGCCAAAATGTGCAGCGGCACATACAGCATCTGAGGGTGGGAGCGCAGCAACAGTGGGGTGATCTGCTCCTTGGTGGTGACCTGTACGGTGATCCCTGGTGCGCCCCGACGACCGGTGTGATGGGGCCATTTCGTGAACCGATGGATCGCAGGCTTTTCCCGGCGAGCCCGCAAGGCGGTGAGCCGATTTAGCGCATCCCGGCGCAGTCCGTTGATCTCCGATGCCGACAGGATCAGACCCTCGTCCAGCGTGATCTGCACTTCGCCGCAGCGATAGGGGGTACCGCCGGTCTTTTCCAGCCGATCGGTCAGTTCTTTGGCGGTCAATGCTTTCTTTCGTGCGATCTGGGCAGCAACACCCACGACGGTCACCTGCCGACCTTCCGGGTCCGTTGCCGTCAGACTGGTTTCATTCCGGGTCACGGTCATTTGGAATCGAATCGGAACACGACCCACTTCCGCACCCTCATAGCTTTGGCGCATCTGCTGCAGCCATGTGGGATTATCGTAGCGATCCTGCCGAACGCCAAACATGGAACCACCGGTACGACCGGTGAAGTAACCGTCGGTAAAACCTTGCCGATTGAAGGCGGCGGTGAGGGTATCCATCATCTCTTGCGTCACCTCGCCGGTATCCAGCGCCCGGCGGTAGCAGGAGGTCACGGCAGCCACATATTCCGGCCGCTTCATCCGTCCCTCCAGTTTCAGGGAGGTAACGCCCATATTTTCTAGTTCTTTGAGATATTGGATCAGACAGTTGTCCTTTAGGCTTAGGGGCGTCTTCTTTTCCCAATGCCCGTAACCATACTCCTTGCGACAGGGCTGGGCACAGCGCCCACGATTGCCGGAGCGACCACCGATGGCGGCGGACAGATAACATTGCCCGGAATAGCACATACACAGTGCGCCGTGGGCGAACACTTCGATCTCAATGGGGCTGTTCTGGCAGATGTACTGGATCTCGGTTCGATCCAACTCCCGACTGAGGACCACCCGTTGCATTCCCATGGCGGCGCAAAACTGCACGCCGGACAGGGAGTGGACCGTCATTTGGGTGGAGCCGTGGATGGCCACCGAGGGGGTGATCTGGCGGCAAAGCTGGGCCACGCCCAGATCCTGTACGATGAAGGCATCCACGCCGGCAAGGGCGGCTTGGCGGATCAGGGTGCAAACATCGGCCATTTCTCGGTCGGATACCAGCGTATTCAAAGTCAGATGCACTGCAACACCCCGAATATGGCAATACTTCACGGCTTCTTGTAGCATCTGGATGGTAAAATTCTTGGCGCTCTGACGGGCATTAAAACTGCCACTGCCCAGATACACCGCATTGGCGCCATTTTGTACGGCGGCATACAGTGCTTCGATAGACCCGGCAGGGGAAAGTAGTTCCAACATTGTTATTTCTCCATTATGGTAAACTTAGTAACATTATATCATACACTTTGCATAAGTTCCAGTATGCAAATCGATTTTTTAAGAAATTTCACAACTGCATCTGAAACTGTCGATTGCCATATATGGGGAAATGTGCTATAATACCATTGACCAAAATAAAAAAGGAGGAAGCATCCCATGAGAAAATCGATTCTCATTGCTTTGTGCCTCGTCTTGTTTTTGGGTTGTCTTGCCGGCTGCAGTACGGCGCAGGACGATTCCTATGGTGAGATCTCCGGCAATGCGGGCAATGTCGGCAACCAACTCAGTGGTTCCAGCATTGGCGATGCCGAAAGCAACGTTACGGACAATCGGAAAATTATTCGCAAGATCACAATGTCCGCCGAAACGGAGGACATGGATGAACTCCTGTCTAACCTGAATACACGCATCGGTTCTTTGGGTGGCTATATCGAAAGCCGCAATATCATCAATGGCAGTGCCTATGCCACCGGTTACGTCCGTACGGCGACGCTCGTGATCCGAATCCCGGCCCAGTCGCTGGATGCCTTTCTGGTGCAGGTGGAGGAATACAGCAACGTGATCTCCACCGTGGAAAAATCCGACGATGTGACCATGGAATATGTGGACACCGAAAGCCGGCTGAAGGTGTTGCGGACCGAAGAAGAGCGCCTGCTACAATTCCTCAGCGAAGCCGCCAGCATTACCCAGATGCTGGAGATCGAGCAACGGCTGACGGAGGTGCAGACGCAGATCGAAAGCCTGATCGCCCAGTTAAATACCTATGACGATCTGGTTGCCTATGGCACCGTGACTTTAAGCATCACCGAAGTGGAAGTCTATACGCCACTGGAGCAGGAGAAGCCCACCATGTGGGAAGAAATTCAGGATGGATTTATGGCTAGCTTGAATGGTCTGCTGTCTGTCGGTCGGGTCTTGGTGGTGTTCTTGTTGTCGGCCAGTCCTTGGTTGGTCGTGTTGGGTCTTATCGGTTTGGGCATCTGGCTGTTTATCCGCGCCTACGATCGCAGGCAGAGACGCAAGCGTTCTTCTCAGAACAAAACCTAACGGCAAGCTCTCTGCCGGGGGTGTATCTATCAATATGGCTGTCATTGCGAGTCGTTGGATACCGGCTTGGAATGACAGCCTTCTTTTTTGTATATTTCCCCGAAAACGTGGCACATTAGGAAAAAGCAGGGGGGATGCAGAATGCTGCTCGGTTACGTGCGAACCATATTTTTATATCTGGTGCTGATCGCTGTGGTGCGGCTCATGGGCAAACGGCAGATCGGGGAAATGGAGCCTACGGAACTGGTGGTGGCGATGCTGGTGTCCAATCTGGCGGCCATTCCCATGCAGGACGAGGGAATCCCCCTCTATAGCGGACTGGTGCCGATCCTGACGGTGCTGGGCGTGGAGTTGATCTTGTCGGCAGGTTGTTTGCGATGGGTGAAATTTCGACAGTTAATGTGCGGAAAGCCGGTGATCCTCATCGATAACGGTCGCATTCTGCGGGACAATTTGCGGCGCACACGCATCACTTTGGACGAATTGACCCAATTACTACGTCAGAAAGATGTGTTGCGACCGGAAACGGTGCAGTATGCCATTCTGGAAACCAATGGCAATCTGTCGGTTTTTCCGTATCCTCAATATTTGCCGGCGGAAGCAAAATTGCAGGGTCTGACCCCGAAAAAGCAGCGTTTGCCCTATACGATCATCGCTGATGGCGATCTGCTTCGGGAAAATCTGACCCTTGTGGGGCGGGATGAGGCGTGGCTGCGCCGCCTTTTGGAGGAAAAGCGTTGCCGTGTGGAAGATGTGTTTCTGATGACAGTCGATTCTGCCGGGCAGGTATTTTGCTTAAAAAAGGAGGATGCCCGATGAAGCGAATGTATATCGGCATCGCCCTGTTGCTGGTATTCCTGTTGACGGGCGGATGGATCAGCCTGTCTTTTGCCCGTATCTATCAGCCAATGGCGCAGAAGCTGCAACAGGCGCAACAAGCCGCCGAGGAAGCACGATGGGACGAGGCAGCGGCGTTGGCCCGACAGGTACAGACCGCTTGGGAAAAAAGCAGAGATTTCGCCGCAATGACGACGGACCATGAACCCATTGAGCAGATCGATGCTCTGTTTGCGGAACTGGATGTGTGGCTGCGACAACGGGAGAAAATAGAATTCGCCTTGACTTGCAGTCGTCTGGCCTGTGCGACGTCCGCCTTGGCGGATGTCCATGGTGTGCGCTGGAGGAATTTGCTATAGAATGTAAAAAAACGCCCGGAAAACCGGGCGTTTTTGTGCTTGTTAACGCTGTTTACCCAAGAAGAACAGAGCCAATGTACCGGGACCGGCGTGGGAACCGATCACCGCACCCAGATTGCCGATGAACACCTCTTTGGCATTGGTACGATCGAACACCAATTGCTTCAGCTTCTGGGCATCTTCCAGACAATCGGCATGGCAGATGAACACCATTTCCTGCTCCAGACCGTCACCCAATTCCACCATCTTGTTCACCAGTGTTTCCAGTGCCGCTTTACGGCCCCGAGCCTTGATCATGGAGATCAGATGACCTTCGTCATCGACGTGTAGCACCGGCTTGATGCCTAGCATCGTACCCAGCACCGCCGTGGCGGCGGACACACGACCGCCCCGCTTGAGGTACACCAGATCATCCACGGTGAACCAGTGGGCAAGATGCAACTTATTTTGATCTACCCAGTCGGCCAATTCGTCCAGACTCAGACCTTCGTCCCGCTTCTTGCAGGTGTACCACACCAGCAGACCCTGACCCAATGCGGCACTGAGGGTATCGACCACGCGGATTCGGCGTAGCGGATACTTCTCCTGCAGTTCCTGTGCGGCGATGACAGCGGACTGATAGGTCGTCGAAAGACCGGAGGAGAAACCCAGAACCAGCGCATCCTGACCGGCTTCCAACACCGGTTCGATGACTTGTGCCCAGCTTTCCGGATTGACGGCGGAGGTTTTGGGTATGGCACCGCTACGCATATTGGCATAGAAGGCGGCGATCTGACCATCTTCAACGGTGTCAGGCATACTGTTGCCCGGCAAGATCACGTGCAGGGAAACAACGGTAAGATCCAGCTTCTGCAACATGGCTTGCGGCAGGTCACAGGCGGAATCGGTAATGATTTTGTAGTTCGGCATAGGGTACACACTCCAAGTTTAATTTTGTTTAATTTTGCGGTTTCATTTTACAGCAATCCCGGAAAAAAGTCACCCGTTTTTTTGGGAATCCGGACTTTGTTGGCTCTACCATTGAGAGAAACAGCAACTCTACTGTCGGTAGAGTTGCTATTGACGGGGTTCTGCGGCCTGTTTTTGCGTCGCTGGGCAAAGGCAGGACGTTGGTGATGGGATCTCGAGGAAAAGCCGGCCATTAGGCCGGCTTTGCTTATACCTTTGATTTTTTTCTGCGGAACAGGAGAGATCGGAAAAGCAACACATTGATGAGTACGCCAAAAGCAGCCACGATACCAAGTGTCAGGTAGGGCTTCGTCGGCGCCATGGTTGCCAGAATCAGAATGGGGAATCCAAAGATCATCGCCGGGAAATTCTGATATACCAGATTGTCCGCTACCGGGGTCTTGAAGTCGCCGTCGATCTCCCGAAGCAGGATCACGCCGGTAGAGGCGGTTCCGGTGAGCATACCATACATCGCCAAGAATTGTTGCTCGGCATAGGCAGGGAAGAGCTTCCGAGCAATATAGTAATTGTAGATGTAGGTGATCACCAGTCCTACCACGCCCAGTATCAGCAGTACCGCCCAGTACCGACCGATAATGTCCAACCGAATGGCGGCGATACCGGCGGTGACCATGATGTCAAAGAAGAAATTGGTGGCACGGGTCAGCAGGAAATTGTTGGTATACACCCGATGGATGATGTTTTTCTTGTGCAGGGCATTGATGACGGATTTCAGTAACGTTGCTGCGATTACGCCTAGAAGGAAGTTAAACCCGTAGATGGTGGAGCGCATTCCCGGAACCAGTTGTCCCAAAAGATGCATCAGCAAGTAGGCCAGCAGATAAGCCACCACGATAAGGGCGATTTGGATGGTGAATTTATCAATGGATTCCTGCATGGGGATCTCATTCTCGCCTTCTATCGCTTCACCGCTTTTGCCGCCGCCCTTGTCCAGAACGATCTTACCCTTGCGACGCAGGATATTCAGGTGGACAACGCCACCGATGCTGGCAGACAGAAAGCCCATTGCGGCGACCGTCAGGCCGAAGCTCTTGCCACCGACGAAGCCATAGTCCACTTCATAAATATTGCCGTAATTCATCGCCTGACCGGTGCCCTGACCATAGCCCAAAGCCAACAGCAGTCCGGCAGCTTCCAAAAGGTCATCCAGGAAGAAACCGGCAATAATGCAGATGATCATACCCACAAAGGCTTGCAGTAGGTAAGAACCTACGGTGGTCAGCCCGGTGTTGAAGATCTCAACGGTGCGTTCTTTCGTCAGCTTGGTATCCGAACTTTTCAGTGCCGAAGCGGTGAAGCCCAATGCCAAGCAGTGGTAGGTCAGCATTTCCATGTAGGCTGTACCCTTGCCACCAAAGAAGGCAGTGTCGAACATTTCTACGCCGGTGATGGCCTTGTACAGAACGGAAACCAACAACAACACAGTGCCACCCAGCACAGAGGTAGGAATGAGCGATTTCTGAAGTAGAGCAATGGAGCGCTTGAGCATATTCGCCACCAGCAGGCTCAGCAGTAAAATGGCAACGATGTTGAAAAAGCCCCATGTACTAAAGTCCCAAGTATTTCCCATGCAGTCCTCCCAAAGTCATATTTTTGTAGCGGTAGAACAGATTGACGTATTTAAGCGCATTGAAGCGAGGGCTGCCCTTGACTTGCAGTAAAGCATCCCCAATGTAGAGGTTGAGCTTATTTTTCCCTAGCACCACCACGGCAGAGATCTCGTCAAAGCGGTAGTGGACCGGGCCGATGGCAATGCCGCCGCCGTAGAGCTGCAGAGCCACTTGCCGGTGGGTCAATTCTTTGTGGCTGCACGGATATACCCGGCTGAGTTGTACCGAGTCTTCATACAGCAGAGTGTCGACATGGGTGAGGGCATCAAATTGGTTTACATAATCCTGCTGGGCCTCGTACCATTGTGCCACGAACCGATGGGGGAATTCGCAATTCACGCCCTCTAACTCTTTCGTCGGCAGGTGGCGGATGGTGCGGTCACATTTTTTACAGCGGATGGTGTCGTCATGGCTTTCAAACGTACTGAAACCGCACCATGGGCATACATACATCGCCCGTTCCAAAAATTCCGCATTTTTCTTGTGGTGGAATTGATCGGTGACCTGTCCTTCATCGACCCACAGTTCTTGAGCGATGCGTTGTGCCAGCTCCTCTTTGGTCATGGAGGCATATTCCTCCGGCTCGATGACACATTTGACATAGCTGCGCATTTTTCCCCGGCGAACGACATCGCTCCAACGGGGATGTACACCGTAGCCGCCTTCAATACGGAAGATGGCCAGAGGCAGACCCAACTTTTTCGCCAATGAGGCAATGGCTGGATTCATGGGTAAGGTTTTGCCGTGGAAGGTGCGGTTTCCTTCCGGCGCAAGGCAGATGGTGCCGCCTTCCCGAGCCACTAGAATGCAGTTTTTGATGGCTTGCAGATCCACGGTTTGCTTTTTGATTGGGATAGGCTTCACCAAATATTCGATCAGTCGGGATACCCAGCCCATGGAAAACAGATCCTCGGAAGCCAGATAGTATACCGGGCGGTGGAAGGTCAGTCCCACAAAAAATTGGTCATAAGCTGTCTGATGATTCATAACAACCAGATATGCCCGTTTTCCCTGCTGGCGGAACGGCTCGATACGGATACCGTATTTCCACCGCACATACAGGCCAAAGGTGGGGCCGAGCAGCTTGACCACGACTTTATGTCGGAATTTCATCCAGCGGTTTTTTTGTTTCATAGAATCCCTCCGGTTGTAGCCGGTGATGGTGCAATGTTGCATTAACAACATTTTAACATTCGTGCCCTTTGCTTGTCAAGGAAAAGCTATTGCGTCAACGGAATTTATGATTTGAAGCTGAAAGTACCATAAAAATGCGCATTTATATTGCGTGTGACGGCGGTTTGCGCTATAATGAACGCACCAAAACAAAAAGGGAGGAATTCCTTTGAATCGTATTGCATTGATGGTGCTGCGCAATCTTTTCTATGTACCCGGCGCATGGTTCAAGTTGTGCCGCTATGCCAAGCAACCCGAAAAATATACCCGCGAAGAAATGTATGACCACATTTCCGACATTATGCGTCGGGCGGTGGACTCCGGAAATCTGGAGCTGAAGGTCACCGGCGTGGAGAACATCCCCACCGAAGGAGGCTTCATGCTCTATGGCAACCATCAGGGTATGTTTGATATCGTGGCGCTGGCTGCTACCTGTCCGGTGCCACTGTCGTGCGTGATGAAGAAGGAACTAAAGGAAGTACCGCTGCTGAAGCAGATCATGCTCTGCACCGGTTCCTATCCTATGGATCGGGAGGATGTGCGTCAGAGCCTGCGGGTCATTCAAACGGTCACGAAAGAGGTGAAAGAGGAAGGGCGGCATTTCCTGATCTTCCCGGAGGGTACCCGTAGCAAGCAGGGGAATGTGATGGGCGAGTTTCATGGTGGTAGCTTCCGCTGCGCCCTGAAGGCCAAATGTCCTATTTTGCCCCTATGCTTTATTGATTGCTTCAAGCCTTTGGACGAGAAAGGCAGCAGACCCCTGACGGTGCAACTGCACTACCTGCCGGTGATCCCCTATGAGGAGTTCAAGGATCTGGATACTGTGGCGCTGGCCACTCTGGTCAAAGCCCGGATCCAAGAATGCATTGATGCCAATATTTAAGAAAAAAGTCATCACGGACTGCCGGTTCTGTGATGACTTTCTTTTTGCGAAAACGGAAAGGGATCAATATTAATTCGCTTCCAGATTGCCGGAGATGGAGCCGACGGTAATGTCGTAGCTCTTTCCTTTGACGATCTGCGGAGTGCTGACGATCATAAGCACCGTGGAATACTCGGTTTGTGTGGTCAGCACCACATTGCCCTTGCTATCGGTGATGGTGATGTTTGTTCCGGCACTTTGGTTGCCGATCGTGCAGGCGATGACGCCCTGAGTGGATGCATTAGAGAAGGTTTGGGCCATCGTGGTGGAAATTCCCAAGCCGATATAGGTACCGCCGGTGATCACAGGGGAATTCTGAGAGTCCAAAATGGAGGTGTCCCCGCTCTTCGGATTGAACACTTGCGTATATCCGCCGCTGATGCACAGATCCCCGTTGGAATCCAGACCGTCGCCGCTGGCATGGATGATCAGGCGACCGCCGGAGATCTCGATGTAGCCGTAGTCGCCACTGCTCATGCCGCCGAAGCCGCCGCCGAACATTCCGTCCCGTCCGCCGGAGGTGCCGCTTTCGTCTACACCGCCGGCTGCATTTAAGCCATCATCGGAGCAGATCATGGTCATTTCGCCGCCCATCACATAGATGTATGCACCTTCCAAACCCTCGTAGCAGGTGGTGATGTTCATCGTGCAGGCGGTGATGGTGAGGGCATCTTCGGCGTGGACGCCGTCATCGCCGCTGGCAATGGTAAAGTCGCCGCCATTGATGGTCAAGATGGTATCGCTGTGGAGCGCATCGTCGGCGGAGTCGATGTCAAAGGTGCCGGCGTTTACAAGAATGCCGGCTGTGGCTTTCAAGCCCTTCATGCTGCTGGAAGCATCCTCGGTTGCGGTGGTGGAGCCGCTGCGAGGACGACCGCCGCCCATGCCGCCCATGTTGCCCCAGTTGTCGGAGCTGTGCTGTGTACCGTTTTCATAACCGCCGCCGGCAAGAATTTTGAAATTGCCGTTCTCGATTTGCAGATAGCAGGAGGCGCTGATGCCGTCGCCTTCGGCTTCAATATCAAAACTGCCGCCGGAAATAAAGATGAAACCCTTGGTGGTGTCCTCGGCATTTTCGGCGTGGATGCCGTCCTTGCCGGAACGAAGGGTAAAATGACCGTTGCTGATGCGGATGGAATCATTCGCATCCAATGCCTGATTGGCGCTTTCGATGTGGTAGGTGCCGCCGACAATGGCCAAGTCATCCTTACAGGTGATGCCGTGACCGCCGGGACAGGTGATGGTGAGATTACCGCTGCCGTTGAGAGTCAGATCACTGCGGCTGTAGATCCCGCCGTTGATGGTGTATTCCCCAATGGATTCCAGCGTCTGGCCGGTCTGCAGGGTATTTTCCGAGCCTTCTGCCAGCGTCAAGAAGACCTTATCTGCCTGCAGAATACAGATGGCGGCGCCGTTTTCATTGTAAATCTCAGCGTTATTGAGTACCAATTGAACCTTTTCTTGGTCCCCGACCTGCACAACGACAGAACCGGTGAGGCTGCCGCTGAGCAAATACGTGCCCTCTTTGGTGATGGTCACGGTATCGTTGGCCTCGCTGAGGTTGATGGGAGTTGCGCCGTCATAGGTGGTGCGGTAATCCCGGTCGGTGAACAAATCGGCTTCGCTTTTAGAAAAATCCACCGTAGCATTCGGTGCGGTGGCATTCCCATTGTTGGACGGGTTGTTGGGATCACCGCTGTTACAGCCACACAGCAACAGCGCCAATACCAAAGTCAAAACCGTTATCTTCTTCATGCTGATATCCCCTTGGAATCATGATGGTGTCATTGTAACACCTAAATTTGAAAATATGCTGAAAAACCAATGCTTTCTGCCGGTGGTATCGAAAGCGTGCCGCTCTCCCAGAGGAGAGCGGCGTAGGATCAACTTCGAATGGTCGGACCGTTGATGGATTGAACCACCGGATCGCCCAGATTTTCCACATTGGAGTTGCGGATGAGCTTCTTGGGACACACCGTTGCGCACAGACCGCAGTTGTCGCACTTGCTATAGTCGATGACGGCCAAATTATGCTCCACGGTGATGGCATCGTTGGGACAGATCTTCTTGCACAGACCGCAACCGATGCAACCCACGGTACAACCACGGGTGGTGACGGCACCCTTGGCAAGGGAAGCGCAAGCGATGACGACATTCCGACCGGGTTCTACCGGCACGATCAGGCTACGGGGACAGGTAGCAGCACAGGCCATGCAACCGACACACAGGTCTTCATCTACATGGGCCACGCCGTTTTGCACCGTGATGGCACCGTACTTACAAGCCTTGGTGCAGGTGCCATAGCCCAGACAGCCAAATTTGCAGCTCAGCGGGCCGCTGCCGCCTACCTTGGAGGCGGCCAAGCAGTCCTTGAAGCCTTCGTAGTTGGCTTTGACCTTAGCACCGTGAGTCAGGTTACCGTCTTTGTCGTAGGTCTTTTCTCCGGAGCAACGCACCAAGGCAACTTTCCGGGTGACGGCATCCGCCTTGATGCCCATAATTTCGCCCATGGCTTGGGCACATTCATTGCCGCCGGAGGCGCACTTGCCGATGGAGGCCTCGCCGTTGAGGACTGCTTCCGCATAACCGCTGCAGCCGGCATAGCCGCAGCCGCCGCAGTTGGCGCCGGGCAGACATTCATTCAATTTTTCTAAACGGGGGTCGGTCTCGACATAGAAGACCTTGGAGGCGGCAGCCAGAACCAGACCAAAAATCAGGCCCAGACCGCCCAGAATTGCGATGGCAATCAAAACTTCGGTCATTTTATTGCCCTCCTTAGAAAATCTTCAGACCAGAGAAGCCGGTAAAGGCCAAGGCCAGCAGACCTGCGGCGATCAGCGCAATGGGGAAACCCTTGAAGCTCTCAGGCGGTTCTGCCTTGTCCACACGCTCCCGGACGGAGGCGAAAATGACGATAGCCAGAGTGAAGCCCAGACCGCCGGCTGCGCCGTTGACCACGCTGATCAGGAAATTGTAGCCTTCCTGCACGTTTACCAGTACAACGCCCAGCACGGCGCAGTTGGTGGTGATCAGAGGCAGAAACACGCCCAGAGCCTTGTACAGTGCAGGAACCGCCTTCTTCAGGAACATCTCTACCACCTGCACGATGGAGGCAATGACCAGAATGAATGCCACGGTCTGCATAAACTCCACACCAAGGGCAACTAGCAGCAGATTTACCGCATAACAGGCAGCCGATGCCAGCGCCATGACGAAGGTGACTGCCATGCCCATGCCCAGAGCAGTGTCGATCTTTTTGGAAACGCCCATGAAGGGGCAGATGCCATAGAACTTAACAAGGATGAAGTTCTCGCTCAGCAGAGCGGCAATGATGATACCCAAAATCTGCATTATTTGGCAGCCTCCTTCTTTTTATTCTTCTTATCCAGATACTGGATCAGCCACTGAGACCCGGCGATAACGCAGCCGAGCACCAAAAAACCACCTACGGGCATCACCAGTTGCATAGCCGGATACCCCTCCGGAATGATGCGGATACCCTCGCCACCGTTTAAGATACCGCCGCCGAAGGTGCCGGCGCCCAACAGCTCCCGGATAACACAGACGATGACAAGTGCCACCGTATAACCGATGCCCTGGCACAGGCCATCCACAGCGGAAGCCAGCACACCGTTTTTGGAAGCAAAGGCTTCTGCACGACCCAAAACGATACAGTTGACCACGATTAGGGGGATGAACACACCCAGACTGGCTGCCAAATCGGGAATGAGTGCCTGCAGCGCCAGATCCACGATGGTGACAAAGCCAGCGATGATGGTAATATAGGCGGCGATCCGGATCTGATTGGGGATGACTTTCCGCAGGGCGGAGATCAGCACATTGGAGCAGATCAAGATGATGGTAACGGCTGCGCCCATGCCTAGACCGTTAAAGAGATTGGTGGTGATGGCCAGAGTAGAACACATACCCAAAAGCTGAACGGTGACGGGGTTCTTAGTCAGCAGGCCTTCGTTCAATTGTTTCTTAAAATTCATTCAGAAGTACCTCCTTAACCCAGATCCGCCACACAGGCCAGAGCAATGTTCACACCGCTTGTGACCGCACGGGAAGTAATGGTGGCACTGGTGATGGCATCGATCTGACCGCCATCTTTGACGACAGCCAACTCGCCGCCTTTGCCGACGAATTGCTCACGGAATGCGATGCCCTTGCTGGAATTCTCGGCGGCGATGGCGCCGAGACTGGGTGTTTCTGCGTGGCTGATGATGCTGATACCCAGTACGTTACCTGCATGATCCACGCCCACCATCATGGTGATGATGCCGCCAAAGCCGGCAACTTCCACATTGACGGCATAGCCGTTGTCACCTTTGTAGACGGCGGTGACAGCGCCGTTTTGATCATTGTATTCACGCAATTCCTCATTGTAGCCGCCGGGCAGGACGGTCTCAATGGCCTTCTGTGTCTTTTCTGCATTCAACTGGGCGATGATGGGAGCAGTCACGCCGTTGACCACGCTCAGCAGTGCAGCCACCACAGCGGTGATGATCAGCAGCGTCAGGGAAATGCGCAATACATACAAAACGGTATTTTCCTTTTTCATACCTTGGCTGCCTCCTTCTTCTGCTTTTTAGGTGCGCCGAATTTGGTGGGACGGCCGATGCGATCCAAAAGAACTACCAGACAGTTCATGACCAGAATGGCATAGGATACACCTTCGTTATAGCCGCCGAAGTAGCGGATCAGGATGGTCAGAACACCACAACCGATGCCGAAGAGGATCTGGCCCAGCTTGGTGATGGGGGAGGTGACGTAGTCGGTGGCCATGAAGATGGCACCGAGCATCAGACCGCCGCCGAAAACCTGCGCAGCCATCCAAGTGAAGCGGTCATTGCCCTGAGGGAACAGGAAAGCCAACACAGCCACGGTGGCGATGTAGGCCACGGGAATCCGAGGAGAAATGATCTTGCGGATCAGCAGATATACAAAACCTACCAGCAGCAACAGCGCAGAGGTCTCGCCCAGAGAGCCACCCACATTGCCAACGAACAGATCCCAGATCGATTCTTCGCACAGGATACCCTGATGCATATTGGCCAAAGGAGTGGCGGCGGTGACGGCATCTGCGGTGGAGAAGATGCCGGCCTGATTTTCCCAGCCGACCTGAACCCAGTGGCTCATCAACACAGGCCAACTGAACATGAAAGCACGACCGGCCAAGGCAGGGTTGACAAAGTTGCGCCCCAGACCACCGAAGAGCTGCTTGACCACAACGATGGCGAAGAATGCACCGAGAATGATGGCCCAGTAGGGAATGGTGACCGGACACACGAACGCCAGCAGTACGCCGGTGACGCAGGCGGACAGGTCATAGGTCTTGTTGTGCTTCTTCATCACCTTGTTGTAGCCCCACTCGAAGAAGACGCAGGCGGCGACGGAAACCAACGTGACGACCAAAGATCGCAGACCGAAGAAATACACGCTGCCGATGAGCGCAGGCGCCAGTGCGATCAGTACATCGCGCATAATGGTCTGCGTCGTGACGGGAGAATGAACGTGGGGAGAACTGGAGATGGTCATTTCATAAAAATAGCGAGGGCGAGCCGTAGTCATTTTCTTTTTCATAAGCCATTCCCTCCTTACTTTTTTGCTTTAGAAGCGGCATCACGGATGCGCTGCTTGCCTGCCCGGAAACCCATGACCAGAGGTACACAGGCGGGGCAAGTATAGGCACAACAGCCGCACTCGATGCAGTCCATCAGGTTGCTGGCTTGCATTTCTTCCACACTACCGGTCTGCATGGCTTTGTACATCAGCACGGGCATCAGCTCCATGGGACACGCATCGATGCACTTGCCGCAACGGATACAGCGGGAATCTTCCACCGCATGGCGGTTTTGGTGGCCCAGAATGGTAATGGCATTGACACCCTTGACGGTGGGCACCGACAGGTCATACTGGGTCACGCCCATCATGGGACCGCCGGAAAGGACTTTGTAGGGATTCTGGCTGAAACCTACGCAGTCCATCAGCGCCAGAAAACTGGTGCCGATGGGGACAATCAAGTTTTTCGGATCCATAGCAATATCACCGGAGATGGTGATGACCCGACTGATCAGCGGCATGCCCTCGTAGACTACATCGTGGATCGCTTTGACGGTGGCTGCGTTAAAGACGGCGCAACCGACGGCAGCAGGCAGAGCGCCGGAGGGTACTTCCCGACCGGTAACGGCGTAGATAAGCTGCTTTTCTGCGCCCTGTGGATATTTGGCCGGCAGAACATCCACCACAATGCCGGTGTTCAAAGCGGCCCGGCGTAGAGCGGTAGCGGCTTCGGGCTTGTTGTCTTCAAGACCGATGTGGGCTTCTTGCAGACCGAAGATCTTCATGATGATCTTCAGACCGGAGATCAACTCCTCCGGCATTTCCTGACACAACCGGTCATCACAGGTGATGAAGGGCTCACATTCGCCGGCGTTGACGATGATGGTATCCACCTTGCCGATGCCGCCGGAGAGTTTTACGTAGGTGGGGAAGGTTGCGCCGCCCATGCCGACGATGCCGCCTTCGCGAATGATGTCGATGAGATCCTGAGCAGTCAAGGCATCCACCTGCTCTTGCGTGCGCTTTTTGCAGGTTTCACACAGGGTGCCTTTGCGGTCGTTTTCGATGACCACGCTCATGACGGTGGTACCGTTGGTGTGGGGCTTCATTTCTACAGAGCGAACTTTACCGGATACAGGAGAATGTACAGGAACACAAAGACCTTCGTTATCGCCGATCTTCTGACCTTTGGTTACCGGATCGCCCTTTTTGACCAAGGGTTTGCAGGGGACGCCGATGTGCTGGCTCATGGGGACGACCAGAACATCTGGCTCCGGGAATAACTGGATCCCCTGGTGTTGCGTCAAATGTTTGTTATCTTTGGGGTGAATACCGCCAAAAAAGGAAAAAGCCATTTGCTATCACCTCTTCTAAAATTGGACGGGAGAGGAAACTCCCGAATATACACAAAGTATCATAACGCAATTTATGTCGTTTGTCCACTTAAAATTATCAATATGCACAAAATATCTTTATATCGATACAAAAGATTATAATAAATGGATAAAGATTTCCATTTTACCTCAAAAAGCGCCCGGGGTCACCCGGGCGCAAGCATTTTTAATTTTCTTTGACGATGACGTAGCCATCCACCAGATTGGCGCTGACGAGCTGACCTTCGATGGCAACGGTGCGTTCCATCAGGTCGGTCAGGATAACGCAACCGTCTTTGCATTCGATGGCCATGACGTTATTCATCACGACGTTCGCTGCTGTCTTTTCGTTCTTATACACGGTAGAAAGGCACATAGCAACCTCCCTTGGCGTTACTGCAGACTGGCCAGCACGGCGCGCAGACGCAGGTTGCCCTTCTCAAAGTCGGACACTGCGGCCATCACCTGCTCGTAAGCCATGTGATTGCCGGCTTTTTCCAGTTGTGCCGCCAGATCCGCCAGCTCCTTTGCATGGGCGGCGTTGTGATTGGCCATATACTTCATCAGAGCCAGCAACTCCTCCATGGGGGTATGCTCGCAGCTACCTGCGCAGCCATGGCAGTGACCGCTACAGTCGTGGCTGTGGGTGTGCTCGGTGTCATGTTCATGCAGATGGTCGTGCGCATGGGTATGGTCATGACCGTGGTCATGGCTGTGGGTATGATGATGTTCGTGGGTGTGGGTCACACCGTCATGGGTGTGTTCGTGGGTATGGGAATGCTCGTGTTCATGTTCGTGCATCATAAGATCGATCTCCTTTCGTGGTTGCTTGGATTATATCGCAACGCCGGTCTCAAGTCAACATTCACCGCAAATATGCGATATTGTAGGACAGCACTTGTCCGGTGCTGTTGTCGGTGACGATGGTCACCGTGGCCAGACGGAGCAGATTCTCGTCCTTGCTGGCCGGGGTCTTCTTGTAGCCCCACATGGTGTCGGTGATCTCGGCCCCCTCTACCGCCTCGTACAGGGCTACGGTGTAGGTGGTTTCTCCCTCGAACAGGGGTTTTTTGGCAAATTCGATGACAGCGACGGTACGTGCGTCATCCACCGTCGTTTCCCGATCGGTGATGATCTCGTGCATTTTGTGGTTCATCTCCACCACTTCCTCTGAAGTGTAGCCGGTGGTGATAGAGGTATTATCATAGTGATAGACCAGATAACCGGTGACGCTGCCGATACCCACCACGACCAGAAATACCAAAAGGGCGATTTGCATCTTGCTGAATTTCATTTCCGCCGGTGGGGCATAGGTCAGCTTCATCCGATACGTAATGGGCTGGATCAGGCGCATGAACAGCGTCAACACCACCGTTTCAATGGGGAACATGAACAGGTTCTTCACAATGCCGGGGAGGGTCAGTACAGCGCTGGAAGAGCCGTAATATACCTGATAGTACCACATCATCAGGGGCGTCTGCAGCAGCACATTGACAAAAAAGCAGATGCAGAACCGGCTGAGCATGGTCCGGGTGGGAGATACCTTTGCCCGATACAGGAATAGGGCGAAAATGACGGAGCCGGCTACCTCAGTCAGCACCAGCGGGGGGAAATATGTACCGATCTCGCCGGTGATGATGCAGCCGAGCACGTCGGATACCACGGCGCCCATTGCGGCCACCACCGGGCCGAACACCATGGCGCCCAAGGCGTTGGCCAGAAATGCGGTGTTGATCTTCAGGTTGGGGGCCAGAGGGATGTACACCAGCTTCAATGCCACCCGCAGAGCGATCATCAATGCGGCGAACACCAGCATCTTCAGATCTTTGAGTTCGGCGACAGCGTCACGCCAGTAGGCCTTGCAGAAGGGATGGGAATACAGAGTGGTGGATTTTTGTAGTCTTGCCATAGAATGATTCCTCCTTTTTTGTTGTCGCACCCAACAAAAAACCCCTGTGCAATGCACAAGGGAGTTGGGTGCAATCCGGGCAATGAGCGGACAACAATGACAGCCGACCATACGCCCGACCGAGTATCGTTGCTACATAAAGGAGGATAGCCACCCATTATGCAACAGCGGGTGCGGTGACAGCATCGTGGAAAATCTTCCTTCGTCCGCCGAGCAACTCCCCGTCTCGGTGGCACTTAACGCGCCGTCGCCTACTCTGTTCGCCGTTATCATACACGATTCCGATCGAAATGTAAATAGGAATTTGATTTTTTTCTATGAGTTGCCCTTGTGTCGATCCTCGAAATGGTGTATAATGTGGCCAAGTATCCAAGCCCAGCCGAAATCATACCCAAAGGAGGAGCGCCCTATGGCATCTGCAGAACCCAAAACAAGAAGACACCGGCGGCGCTTCCGTCAGAAGTGGTTTGTCGCACGGAAGACTAAGTGGACTCTTGTACTGCTGAGCGTCGCCATTATTGCTGTGTCCATGCTGATCGTGGCGGTGATGCTGGGCTGGATCTCCATGCCGGAATTGCCGGAGCGACCGGTGGCAACGCAGCCGTCGACCCCGGTGGAGGAGGACACTGTGATCCACTTTATCGCCGGTGGCGATGTCAATGTGACACAAAAAGTGGTCAACGCCGGTGGTTATGACTACGATTATGGGGATGTTTTTTTGGATGTGCTGCCGGTGTTGTCCGGCGGCGATCTGACGGTGCTGAATTTTGAAGGCAATGTTTGTGGTGAACCCTACGGCACTGAGCTTCGCTCCGCACCCACCCAACTGCTGCAGGCGTTGCGCAACACCGGCGTGGATGTGCTACAGACTGCCAACTCCTATGCCATCACCAACGGTTTAAGAGGCTTGGTATCCACCGCCACGGCCATTCGGGAAGCGGGAATGCAGCCGCTGGGAACTTATGCCGATGAGGCGGAATTCAAACGCTATCAAGGCTACCTTATGTACGAAGTGGAAGGCATCAGCATTGCTTTGGTCGCCTTCACCAAAGGTATGGACGGCCGTAATCTTCCCGAAGGCAGTGAAAATTGCGTGAATTTGCTCTACGAGGATTACAGTAGCACCTATAAAAAGATCAACGAAGATGGCATCATCAAAGTGTTGCGCAACGTGCAGCAAGCCCAGCCGGATATTACCATCGCTCTAGTCCACTGGGGTAGCGAGCACAACGATCAGCTCAGCACTACGCAGGAGCAGATCTGCAGTCTGATGAATCGCTACGGCGTCAGCGCCATTATCGGTACCCATCCGCACTATGTGCAAAAAATGGGGTTTGATCAGCAGACCGGGCAGTTTGTGGCATACAGTCTGGGGGATTTTCTGGGAGATGCAGAGATCGCCGGCACCAATTACTCGGTGCTGTTGGATCTGGAGCTGACTAGGGACGGTGCGACTGGGCAGGTCAGCATCACGAACTATTCCTACACGCCTCTTTTCCAATACTATGAGGAAGATGGAACGCTGCGTGTCCTGCGGATACGGGAAGCCATTGCCGCCTATGAACAGAATTATATCGGCAAAGTACCGGAGGAAGTTTATCGGGCGATGGTCAGTGCATTAAGCCGTATTGAAGCCCGTGTTGAAGGATCATAAAAGCAAAGGTCGTGCCCTTGGGCACGACCTTTTTGTTATTAACTCTGCTTGGGTGATTTGTTTCTGTGGTGATAGTGGCGGCGGTGATTGGGTCTGCCGGGTTTCTGCTCGCCCGCTTCCGGTGCTTTGGCAACAGGTGGGGCCGCTTTTTTCTCTGCCGAAACGGTTTTTTTCTCGGGGGAAGGGGCTTTTTTCTCCGCTGGTGCTTGTTTTTGGGTGGGTGCCGGCTGCTTGGGTGGAGTTGACGTTTCTACGGGGGATTCTTTGGGCGCTTTGACCGGTTTTTTGCGGCGGCGGGGCTGCTTTTTGACCTCGGTGACGGCTTCCGACAACTCGGGTTCGATCTCCGGTTCGTCTACCACGGCTTCTTCCCGATAGCGGAAGCGGATGGGAGCCAAGGCGGGTGTTTCCTCCGACTGCTGCCCATGATAGGGCTGCTTGCCGCCGCCGGAGATGGGAGCAAGATCCGCCGGAATGGGGGGATCGGTTTTCTTCGCCTTACCGCTGCGCAGGATGGCAATATCCTCATTGCGGAAGTAGACGCATTCCTCCGGGCTGTCCTCCATGCGGACTTTGACCCGTTGCCGCAGCAGATCCACTTCCACCACGGTGCCGCGACCCTGAGGGGTATCCACAAAGGATTCCTGCTTGGGGGCGGTACGCAATAGATCTTCGTAGGCATCCTGCTCATATTTCAGGCAGCACATCAGCCGTCCGCAGGTGCCGGAGATCTTGGTGGGATTCAGGCTTAAATTCTGAGTTTTGGCCATTTTGATGGACACGGGTTGAAAATCATCCAGAAATGTGGCACAGCAAAACGGTCTGCCACAGATGCCCAGACCGCCCACCATCTTTGCCTTATCCCGGACGCCGATCTGCCGCAACTCGATCCGGGTATGGAAAACGGAGGCCAGATTCTTCACCAGTTCCCGGAAATCCACCCGCTCGTCGGCGGTGAAGAAGAAGAGGATCTTGCTGCCGTCGAAGGCAACTTCGGTGCTGACCAGTTGCATTTGCAGACTGTGTTCGGCGATTTTTGCGAGGCACACATCGTGGGCCATTCTCTCTTTATTGCGATTGTCAGCGATGGCCTTTTCGTCCTGCTCGTTGGCAATACGCATCACACTGCGCAGGGGAGCGATCACATCTCGCTCGGGAATGTGGTGATTGCCGCCGGTGCAGATGCCAAATTCAGCGCCACGGGCCGTATCGATGATGACGTGGTCACCGGCTTTCAGATGCAGACCTGCCGGATCAAAATAATAGATCTTCTGTCCGGGGCGGAATTGAATATCCACCACCTCGACGGTTGTTTTGATTTCTTCCATGGTATTGCTCCTTTGTTCTCTCGTTGCGTCGATTCTCTTGGCCCCTCCTGTGTTGAAGAAAGGCCGACATTTACCGTAGCTGCCAGCTCAGCCAACCGCAGATGGCGGCGGTTGAAACATTGCTGCAGGTATATTCGATGGCAGTTTTCAGGGCATCGATGGCGTGCATCAGCTCCTGCGGACTGCGTTGTGTTCCCATGGCTCGGGCTTCTTCGCTGATTGCGCTGAGGCCGCTGCGATAGGCAAGACCACTTTCCGTAAGTTGCATCCACTGCTGCAGCATGGCAAGCAACGGATCCCGCTTCCATTTTTCCATGGAAATCAGCACAGTTGTCAACAACAAAGCATCCCGTGTGGCAAAAGCATGGGCAAAGTCTACCGCCTGCTGCGGTAGCGAAATGCCCTCGGCCAGCAGACGCTTGGCCTGCCCAAAGAAACCACCGCTGCGCCCTGCGGCGGCGATCAGATCCTCACGGCTGACCTTCGGAAATTCCTGCGCCAGTGCTGCCAGAAGGGTTTTCTCGTCCAGAGGTCTCAGCGTCAACTGGGTACATCGGGAGCGCACGGTGGGCAGGATTTGTTCCGGATTGTCGGTAAGCATGATGAACACGCCGTATGGGGGCGGTTCTTCCAGAATTTTGAGTAAGGCATTTTGCCCTTCGACCCCCAATTCCTGAGGAAAGAGGTAGATCTTATACTCCGCTTCGTTGGGACGGATAAACACATCCTCCCGAAATTGGCGCACTACCCGCACCGGTACAGTTTTATGCTCCGGATCTTCCACGGTGATGAAATCCGGGTGGTTTCCTTCTCTGACTTTGCGGCAGGGATGACAGGATAGGCAGGGCTTCTGTTGCCCTTGACAGACAATTGCGGCCGCCAGCAATTTTGCCAACGTGTGCCGACCGGAGCCCTCCGGTCCGCAGATCAGGTAAAAATGGGAAATATGACCATGCTGCAGGCTGTGGTGCAGATTGTACTTGAGCTGCTCGTTACCAAGCAATGCTTCAAAACCCATAATTTCACCTCCGAAATGTCAGTATAGCATAGAATTTCTGGTTTGTCACGGAAAAGTAGGTCGTTACCCGGTGAAGCCGAAGCCAGCAGCCATTAACCGGCGGTGATCTCGCCGGCCAGACTGGTTTCAAACAGTTTTTTGATCTCCTGCGGCGTCATACCCTGACCGATGGCCCACATCAGCTTTGTCATGGCCGATTCCGTGGTCATATCTCTGCCTTGAATGACGCCCAGCTCCAGCAGCTTATGCCCCACCTGATACACCCGCAGATCGGAGCTGTCATACAGGCATTGCGTGGTGATGACGACACTGATCCCCCGCTGTACCGCATGGCGGATGCCAAACAAGTTGTTGCTGAGTACATCGATGCCACCCAAGCCGAAGGCTTCGATGACAATTCCCTTGTAGCCCATATGCACCAACATATCGAAAATCTTGGGATTCAGACCCGGGGTCAGCTTCAGCAGAAATACTTCATCGCTGAGCTGCTCCAGTAGCCGGGGTTGCCCCTGCTGCTTTGGCAGTACCGATTCATGGAGGACCAGACCTTGATTGCTGACCTTGCCCACATAGCGGGCGTTCACGCTCTCAAAAGCGGAAAACCCGGAAGCTCGAACCTTGACGGCGCGGCAGCCCAGCATGATCCTGCGGTCAAAGGCGAGGAAAATGCCTTGTTTTCCGGAGGCTGCCATGGCGAAAGCGGTGCGCAGATTGTCCGGCCCATCGGAGAGCATATCCGCCAGCGGAAGTTGCGAGCCGGTAAATACTACCGGAAGATCGATGCCCGGTAGCATAAAAGTTACGGCCGATGCGGTGTAGGCCATGGTATCCGTACCATGGGATACCACGATGCCGTCAAAACCGTGGCGTTTTTCAAAAATCGCAGTAGCGATGAGTTGCCATTGTGCCGGTTGGATGTTGGAAGAATCCATACACAGTACGTCCTCCACCGTCAGGTCATAGTAGGTGCGTAGCTGCTCCAGCTCCCGCTCCATCACGTCGCTGCGGTGGGGCTCCAGTCCTTCGCCGCCGGGTAGAGAGGAAATGGTGCCGCCGGTGGTCAGCAGAAGGATCTTTTTCTTGTTTTCCATGGAGAAACCCCCAAAAATAACATTCAAATTTCGGTTTGTCAGGCTGTTGAAATCATATACCGATTTCGGATTGCGAACTCTCTCGCATACCATTATATCCAAAAAATGCAAAATAGCAAGTTGCATTTTCCACCGCATTATTATATAATGAAGACTCAAAGATGATTGGAGGGTGAACTATGAATGTATTGGTCACCGGCGGTGCCGGTTATATCGGAAGCCACACCTGCGTGGAGCTGTTGGAAGCAGGTCACGGCGTGGTCGTCATTGATAATTTGTGCAATTCCAGTGCCGAAAGCCTCAATCGTGTCCAAGAATTGACGGGAAAGTCGCTGAAGTTTTATGAAGGCGACGTGCGGGACGAAACCCTGCTGCAGCAGATATTCCGGGAAAATAGCATCGATTGCGTCATCCACTTTGCCGGGCTGAAGGCGGTGGGCGAGTCTGTGTCCATTCCTTGGAAATATTATGATAACAACCTCAACGCCACGCTGGTGCTGACCAAGGTTATGGAGCAGGTGGGTGTCAAGAATATTATTTTCTCCTCCTCCGCTACGGTTTACGATGCCCGAAACCAGATGCCGCTGCGGGAAAACAGTCCCACCGGTAATTGCACCAACCCCTATGGATGGACGAAATATATGACCGAGCAGATCCTCTCCGGCATGGCCCATGCCGACGGACAATGGCGTGTTGCGCTACTGCGCTACTTCAATCCCATTGGTGCCCACGAATCCGGTCGTATTGGTGAGGATCCCCGGGGGATCCCCAATAATCTGATGCCCTATATCACCCAAGTGGCGGTTGGACGCCGGGATCACCTGAATGTGTTTGGGGATGATTACGATACGCCCGATGGAACCGGCGTACGGGATTATATCCACGTGGTGGATCTTGCTCGGGGTCATGTGGCCGCTATGGCTTACACCGCCGCCCACACCGGCTGCGCCGTGTTTAATCTGGGCACCGGAACCGGTTACAGCGTGTTGGATATGGTCCACACCTTCATTGATGTGAACCGGGTGCCGGTTCCTTATGAGATCGTGGAGCGTCGCCCCGGTGATGTGGCCGTGTGCTATGCCGACCCGACCAAGAGTGCCGAAAAGTTGGGATGGACGGCACAGAAGACCCTTGCCGATATGTGCCGGGACTCCTGGAACTGGCAGAAGAATAACCCTATGGGCTACGGAGAATAAGCAAAGCATCCGTCTGTGGAAAACGGAAACCGAAAATCAGCCGCCTACGATCCTGTAGGCGGCTGTATTATTGTGTGGACTCAGCAGTTGACGACAAGACCATTGTCCACAATGAGCTGTGCCATATGGTTGCCCTGAGCAGCGGCTTCCCGGAACCACTGGTCGGCTTCCGTCATATTGCGCTCCACGCCCCGACCGGCGGCCAGAGCAAGACCTAGATTCAACTGGGCGGTGGGATCGCCGGACTGTGCGGCCTGACGTAGCCAGTAGACCGCTTGCACATCGTCCACCGGCAATCCGCCCAGACCGCTTTGTAGCGCAACGGCGTAGTTGCTCTGGGCGGAGGGAATACCGTGTTCAGCGGCCAGACGGAGATAATGGGCGGCTTTGACATCATCTTTGAATCCATAGGTGTCGGACAGGTAGATCTTGCCCAACAGATTCTGCGCAGAAGCATTTCCGAGTGCTGCAGACCGGGTCAAGTAGGTGATGGCGGCAGGAATATCCGCGGTACAGCCCTCGCCCTGCAGCAGAAACAGTCCCCACATATACTGTGCATCGGAGTGATCGTTATCTGCAGCGGCTTGCAGCCAACGGTAGGCCTTGTCGGGGTCATAGGCGCCGTAAGTATCAGACTGGTGTAACAAGAAAAGCCGATATTGGGCGTCTTCGTCATCTTTTTCTGCTGCCTTTGTCAAATGCTCCAACGCAAGGGCTTGGTTCGGTGTACAGCCGACGCCCTGCAGGTACATCATACCCAAGGCGCTGTGCCCACGGGCTTCGCCGTTTTCGGCGGAGCGCTGCATCCAATGGAAGCTGTGGATCCGGTCTTGATCGTCAGCGGCACGTAACAGGTGTGCCGCACCCAAATGATAGGCGGCTTTCAGGTGCCCTTGTTCATGGGCGCGCTGGAGCCATAGGATGGCTTGCTCAAAATCCTCCGGACAACCGGCATCGCCATAAGTATAGCGATAGCCAAGCTCAAACTGAGCTTCCATATTGCCTTGTAGGGCATATCGTGTGATTTCTTCGGGTGGCATGGTGTCAAAATCCATAATGATAACTCCTTATGTAAGAATATCTGCATTATACCATGGCTTTTCAGAAAGGACTAAGGAAAAGCAGGGACTCCATGACAGTAATTTCCGCTGCAAAAACAGGAAAAGGCGGTGCAAGAAGAAAGGACAGAAAAACGGGATCAGGCAAACCGCCTGACCCCGTTTGGTATCCGCAGATCATGCACCCTTTTTCTTTTTCAGCACGATCACGGCTGCGGCGCCACCGCCGAGCAGCACCACAGCAACGATCACAATGACCGCGATCATGCCGCCGTTGGGATTCGCACTCACATCGCCGGGAGTTGTGGCAACAGGTGCGGAAGACTCGGTGGGCGTTGTGGAAGGCGTTTCGGTAGGCTGGTTTTCAGGATACATCTCGGAATAGTAGACCGAAACGGCAGGTTTCTTATGACCGCAGATGCTACACTGCTGATGTTTGGAACCCGGTGTGGTTTCGGTGGGCTCCACGTCCAAGATCCATTCCAGAGTGTGCTCGCCCATGTCGGTGCGATCGCCACATTCACATTCGTGCCAGTGGTACACAGAATCTTCGTTGAACCAGACGTCGGAATAGTTATGCTCCTGATCCTCGGGTTGAATCGAGACATCACCGGAAGCAGTACCGGCCGGACGTGCGCCGGCATTGGAGGGCGCGCTGTCGGTCAGCTCCAGGAAGCCCTGCATATTGATGGTGCCGTCGGCGTTACGAGTAATGCCCTTGAACTCCAAACTCACGAAGATGGAAGAGGTCAGCTTGGTACCGGAGGCATTGACACAGGAGGAGCCCTGCCAATAATAGTTGGTTTTGCCCAGATAGTCGGCATCCTTCTGGGTGCCCTTACCCTTTAGATTCTCGGCGATGGACAATCCGTCTGCAAAGGGGATGGTGCTATCCTTGAAGGAAATGATGCCGGTGGCCTTGAAGGCGGTGTTGGCGGCATTGTTGGTGTAGAAAGCCACGTTGTAGCTGCCGTTGTTGTAACTGATGCAGTTCTGGACAATGATGTCTGGACAGCTATTGGAATCGATGCCCTTGGCCTTGTTGAAGAAAGCGTAGCAGTTTTCCAGCACGTGCTTGCCGGACAGACTTTCGCCGCCGAGTTTGAAGCCGTTGCCGTTGCCGGCCAAAGTGCCGTCGGCAAGAATGCCGTTGGAGTAAGCCACGCAGTTGCGGATGGTGACAGAGCCAATGCAACCGGTTTCTACCTTAGCGTACAGATCCCAGCCATCGTCAGCATTGTTGTAGGCCACGCAGCCGTCGAAGACGTTACCCTCACCGATGGTGAGCTTGGCGGCGAAACCGTCGGCATCTTCATAACCGGCATCGGCGTTGCCGTAGGAGGTACAGTTGAGGATCAGGTTGTAGCAGGGCCATTCGTCGAACAGATCGTTTCCGGAATAGCGGCTGATCTGGATGCCTGTATTGCCGTTGTAGTAGGTGTGGATCTGATCCAAAACATTATAGTTGCCGGAAACCTGGAAGCCCTTCTGACCGTTCATGGATCGGGTCACATCAAAGCCGTAGAAGTACCAGTAGTCGCCGCCGTGGACGATGCCGGAGCTCAACTGCTGGAAGTCCAACACCGGACGAGTGGTGGCATCGGGGTCGGCGATCATGCGGATCATGGCATCGGCGGTGCCGTCCATGCCACGCTGGATCTTCAGCGTGGAGGAGAGCTTATAGGTGCCTTCCATCAGGACAATGGTCTGGCCGGCTACCACATTGTCGACGGCGGTGTAAATATCGAAGGGATATTCCCGGGTGCCGTTGCCGTTGGGCAGACCGGTGGGGGAAACGTAGATGGTCTTGCGGTGGTACATACCCTTGTTGGCAGTGACCACGGTACTTGTGGAAATGTTTTTAGTGGAGCTGAGAACGGTGTCCGGGCCCAGATCCTGATCGGGGTCGGGGGTGAAGAGGAGCTGGATGCGGTTGTTGCCGTAACCCGGCAGAGTGATGGTCTTGCGGTAGCGGACACCACCGGTGACGACTTCCTTTTCGGCCACGACTTGCCCGGCTACGGTGATCTGCAGGGTGCCGCTGACATTGGCATCCACTACCAGTTCATAATCCAAGGAGGTGGTGACGGTAGCGGAAGATACGGAAACGGAAGGGTCGATCTTGACGACGGGCTTTTCTTCGGCGGGAGCATCCTCGCTGGCCAAAATGGTGGTAAAGGTCACATCGGAGAAAGTGGCCCGGGCGTTACGGGCTGCGAAGAAGCCGGCGTAGACATAGTCGCTGTCCAACTGGCTTAGGGCATCGGGGTCATAGAACTTCTTCTGGGAGAGGATCGTGCCGTCGGTATCGTAGTAAGTAATGAAATAGCCGGTGTTGTTTTTCTGGATCTCCAGAATGAATTGGGTTTTCATTTCTCGCTCGATATCGCCGGTGACGTTGTTGGTGTAGTTACCGACAATGTTATAAGAGCCGGAAGCCTTGCCCCATTCGCCGGCGGAGGATTCCAGTGTATAGACTAGGGAGGAGAATTGGTTGTTGATCGTGTCGCTGTCGTTGGCTTCCAACTTGGCAAGATTGGACTTGGTGACGCCGGTCTTGGCGAGAATGCCCAGACCCAGTTTCATGGTATACTTGGTGCCCGTGCCGTCGAGGGTGTTGGCAACTTCGGCGTCGGCATCGTAGCGGTACTCGATCTTGGTGGCGGCGGCCATATACTGGTTATTCCAGAAGTGGGCGGAATCGCCGTTGGTGCCCAGACGGTCCGCAACCATGAGACCGAAGCCTTCCTGACCGTTGGAAATGGCCCAGGAATCCACGGTCACGGTGGCCCGAAGGGTGAAATTGTATTTCGTGGGTACGGCGGTGTAGTAGAAAGCGATGCCGTCGGTGGTGGAGGTGATCTTACCGGCGCCGTTTTCGGAGAAGACGGTGACTTTGCCGTCTTCGTTGATAGAACCGACATAACCGTTATTGGCCGCTTTGGAGGAAGGTCCGTAGGTGGTAAAACCCCAGATCCGCTGCTCTTCTTTGGTAACGGTGGCTTCCACAACGTCGGAAGTGGTATTTACGTTGCCACGGATCGCCCGGATGCGGAAGCTATATTTCTGACCGATGGTCAGACCGCTGATGGTGTAGGTAGTTTTAGTGGTGGTGGCTTTGACGACACCGTCGACTAGGATCTCGTATTTTTCCGCTTCGGCAACGCTACCCCAAACCAAGGAGATCTTGCCACCGCCGGTGTTGGTGGCGCTACTGAGGAAGGGAACGGCCAGCGGCAGTGTGAAGGAGGCGGAGGCGGCATCACCGGTCTTGGCGCTTTCGCCTTCCCGCTTGAGGGTGGCTTTGAAGCTGTAAGTGCCGGAGGCGGTGGGCGCAAAGCGGACTGTATGCTGGTTGGCGTTGAGAACGGAACTGCGCTCGTCGACCTTCTTACCGGCGGCGTTGTACATGGTCACCAGCAATTCATCGCCGCCAATGGTGCCCACAGATGCGGTAACGGTCACTTTAATTTCGCCGCTGCCGTTGTCGGCAGCCTCGGTAATGACCGGGACAGCTACGGTGGACCAGTCGGCGCGCTCGGTGGTGGAGCCGCTATCGGAGGTCTCGGTGACATCGAGGCGGAAGAGGTAATTGCTGCCGTTGGGACAACCCAGATAGTAGGTACCATCGGCAGTGACTGCCAACTCGGAGATGTGCAATCCGTTTTTGACGACGCCTGTGGTATCGGTCTGCGTATGGATGGTCCCGTCGGCATTAAAGATCGCAAAATTACGTGCGTCGCCGCCGGCGACCCACCAGATCTTCACGGTAGCGGGACCGGAGGTAACAAAGGATACGGAGGGCGTCATACTGCTCAGTTGGGTCTTACCCTGATAGTTAAATCGCTGCGTGGCGGAATAACCGTCCGAAAAGGTCTTGTTGCTGCCGTCAATTTTGGATCCGGAGGAAAAAATGACGGTAAAATAGTCATTGGTGCCGGCTTTGAGATAGTCTCCGTCGTCTTTCTCTCCGGCTGCGATCGCAGGCAGATCCTTGGATACATCCAGAGTGTAGGTGGTGGCTGCGGCACGGATCGGCAGCGCCGACAGGGGCAGCATCGTGGCGATCATGACAAAAATCAGCATGAAAGACAGAATTTTGCGCAGGGACAACTGTTTCATAATAGGAACCTCCTTGTGCTCACGGACCATCGAACAGCAAGACGATGGCCAATACTGCATATGTTATAACACGAAATGGAAAAATTTGCAATGATTATTGACGATTTTATATAAAGATATCGAATATTCTCTGTATTTTTTGTTAGCTTTGCAAAAACCGGTGTTGACGAATAGAAATGATTCTGCTATGATAGAGTAGTAAATGTATCCAAAGTTACGTTGCAAATAAAGGATATCATAGGAGGATGACACAATGAAAATGAAGCGCAGACTCTTAGCTTTGATCATCACGGTGTTGATGGTGGTGCAGCTTTTGCCCGCCTCCCTGATGGTTACGGCTGCAGATGTGAGTTATACTCACAATTTTACGACACAGAACACTGAAAGTGAATTCTTTACGATCACTGGCAATTTGTCTACGGGAAAGGGTTCGGTAGAATACAATAATCTGATCCTGACGCAATGCCTGAAGATGGAATCGTCGACCAATATATCCTTCGAAGCACCGGCTGACGGTACGCTGACTCTTGTGTTTGGCGGTACTACCAATGCGACTGGCAAGACTGTCAAGGTGGACGGCACAAAGTATACGCTGGACGATACCCAGATCCTGACGCTGTCTTTGACCGCCGGTAGCCATACCGTCCTCAAGGGCGACAGCATCAACCTTTTCTACATGGAATACAGCCACACCTCTTCCGAAGCCGGTGGCAATTCCGGCGGTGAAGGCTCCGAGGACCAGACCGGTACGTCCACCACGACGACATACTCTTTTGCCGCAGCTACGGATGTAACTGTCAGCGCCGACAAGGAGACCATCGTGGCAGGTACTACTTATGAAGATGGCTACTTCAAGGTGGTCGGCACCGTGACGGGCCGAGTCAGCAGCGGCAGCTGCTATGCCGTGGAAGTAGGCAAGAACGGTACCGGCGGCATGGAATTTACCGTGACCGGTACAGCGGGTGTAACGGTTACCGTGTCCTCCACCGGCGGCAGCAATACCTCGGCAGTCGGTCTGATCGATGCTGAAGGCAAAGTCGTTGCCAACAACGAGCAGATCACGGAAGTGACCGGTACTTCCGCAACGACAATGACTTATACCGCTTTGCCGGCAGGTACCTATCAGGTAGTTTCGCCCCAGAGTGATCATGACCGGGGCTGCCGGGTGATGAATATCACCGTTGTGCAGACTACTGCCGGTACAGCCCCCGAAACGCCGGAAGAAGAGCCTGCAACTTCTTGGGACTTCACAGCCGATGAGTACACCGGCCAGACTTCCTACAATGGCCTGATTATTAACGGCAGTCCCGCCAAGCACGACAGCACCTATGGTATGCGGGTCAAGTCCGCTACCATTGATGTTCCCGTATCCGGCCCCTGCGAGATTCAGGTGACAGTTGGCTACAACTGGGATATCACCTTCCCTGATGGCAGCAGCTTTACTCATGAGAGCAGCGCCCCTGTGGTATACAAGTACACCGGCGAGGCCGGAACGGTTGCGATCACTGTTGGTGATTCCTGCACCTCTTACATTGCCAAGATCGAGCTAGCTGAGATTACTGAGCCTGCAACTTCTTGGGACTTCACAGCCGATGAGTACACCGGCCAGACTTCCTACAATGGCCTGATTATTAACGGCAGTCCCGCCAAGCACGACAGCACCTATGGTATGCGGGTCAAGTCCGCTACCATTGATGTTCCCGTATCCGGCCCCTGCGAGATTCAGGTGACAGTTGGCTACAACTGGGATATCACCTTCCCTGATGGCAGCAGCTTTACTCATGAGAGCAGCGCCCCTGTGGTATACAAGTACACCGGCGAGGCCGGAACGGTTGCGATCACTGTTGGTGATTCCTGCACCTCTTACATTGCCAAGATCGAGCTGGCTGAGCTGCCGGCTGAGGAAGAACCGGATGCCCCTGTGGTGCAGCCCGATGCCGATACCACCAAGATCTATGTATGGGACTTTGCCGGCGAGCAGCTCGATACCGATACCTACATCAACATGATCGATGCGGATGAGATCAACAGTTGGTTTGATGGTGTCGAGGCCGGTACCACCGGCAAGAATCTGGTGAGCTTCACCACCTCTGACGGTCAGCTTTCCTTCAATGACGGCGGCGCCACAGGTGCACACCGTCTGAGAGTGAATGTTTCCGGCATCACCTGCTATGACACCGGCAAGTATCTGCAGGATGCTGACGGCAATGTTTACAATGGCTATATCTACTCTAACAAGGGTGCTGATGCTACAGTTTACATCAGCATTCAGGCCAATGCCGGCGATATTCTGACCTTTGTGCTGTGCTCCAACGGCACGCAGTATACCGCAAATCTGGAAGCACCCTCCGGTGCTGTTCAGACGGCGCAGCATACCCCTGCCAATAATAAAGATGCACAGATCGTGACCTTCTATGCCGCCGAAACCGGTGCCTACAAGTTGTACTACACGCAGGAGAAGATGGTCGTTGCTCGGATCTACCGGCAGAGCAATGCGGTGGTGAGCGTCAGCGGCAGCGTTTCTGCTCCTGCCGACCTGAGCCAGTGCGTATTGGTGTTCACCAACACCGCTACCGGCGCCCAGACCACGGCCACCGTAGAAAACGGCAGCTATAGTGTTTCCCTATATGAGAATTACACCTATGAAGTGTCCCTGCAGGATGCCAACGGCTACATCATCACCAGCACCGATACCCTGACCATCGCCAAGGGCGCCACTTCCGCTACCTTGGATGTGACTGTCGAGGCGGTGCCGATGGTCTCCGTCAGCGGCAACATCGAGGGCTTGAGCGCTGAGGCGCTGGCAAAACTGCAACTGAAGCTGGTGGCCGATGCTGTCTATGTGCCGGTCGTGGCGATCAACGGCAGCGCATACAGCGTCATGGTGGAGCTTGGTCAGGAATATACATTGGTGGCTGAGGGCGTGAACGATTACGTTTTGACCGGCAGCACCACCGTTTCCTACACCGAGAATACTACGGCAAACATCGTCTTCACGGCAAAGCCCACCTATGCCGTTACCATCGTGCCCGAGGGCTGCGAAGTGGCGGATCTGGCCAACGCTACCTTCACCTTCACCAACCTCAACGAAGAGGGTTATGTCTACACCTTCACCGGCACCGACGCCATCGTTCTTCGGGATGGTACCTACAGCGTGGCCGTGAAGAATGTCAACGGCTATGTTCAGAAGCGGACCTCCAACCTCACCGTCAACGGCGCAGCCGTCAGCAAGACCATCGGCTTCGAAGTGCCCACCGTTTGGGACTTCCGCACCGATGACTATACCGGTCAGTCCTCTTATAATGGTGTGACCATCACTGGCAGCTTCGGTAAGCATGGCGCCAACTACGGTATGCAAATCAAGGACGGCACCGTCACGATCCCCGTATCCGGTGCTTGTGAGATCATGATCTCTGTGGGCTACACTTGGGATATCACCGTCCCCGACGGCACCAACCACCTCAACACCAGCGACAGCAATGCCGTTCTGACCTACAGCTACACCGGCGGAGCTGGCAATGTGGTTCTGACCATCGGCAATGGCGCGACCACCTACATCCGCTACATCGAGCTGAAGGCGGCGGTCGCTTATAAGGAAACCGTTACCGTGGGTGCCTCCGGTTGCGACTACACCACCATCGGTGATGCGATGGAAGCCGTTCGTGCCATGAATCGCCCCAACAATGAGCGTGTGACCATCCTGATCCAGCCCGGCAACTACGAAGAGATGCTGGTGGTGGATGTGCCCAATGTCACATTGAAGAATGCCAGCGAGAATCCCAGCATCGGCTTGACCGACAAGGGTGTTGGCATTGATGAGAATGCCGTGCGTATCACTTGGTACTATGGTCACGGCTATACCTACTATTCTATGGGCAATGACTGTAAGTTCGATGCCGAATTGCTGCAGATCAACAAGGAAAACGGCTATGCCTCCTTCGAGAACCCCGGCTCCGGCACCACTGCCGGTAGCTATTGGAACGCCACCGTGGTGATCACCGCCGACGGCTTCCGTGCTGAGGGCATCATCTTTGAGAACTCCTTCAACCAGTATGTTTCTGCTATGGCTGCAAACGATGTGATCGTTGCCCAAGCCTCTGCTAAGGAGCCCAGCGGCGCACCGAGAGCTTCTCTGGCGGCGGGTAGCACTGCTGTGCAGGATAAGGCTTATGTAGAGCGGGCCGCTGCGCTGGCCATCGCCAACAATTGCAATGAGGTCTACTTCGAGAACTGTAAGTTCGTGGGCCGTCAGGATACTCTGTACGGCGGTACCGGCGTGAGCGCAGCATTCTACGACTGTGCGGTTTACGGCGGCACCGACTACATCTTCGGCGGCATGACCGCAGTGTTTGCCAAGTGCGATCTGGTCTTCAACACCAGCGATGACAGCAAGGACGTGGGCTATATCACTGCTCCCCAGACCCAGTCCGGTAGCCACGGTATCCTGCTGTACAACTGCACCATTACTTCCACCGTTCCCGGTGTGGATACTGCTTCCACTTATACCTCCAAGCCCGGTTACTTTGGTCGTCCATGGGCAGCCAATACCGGCGAAGCCGTGTTCTACTGCACCGTGATCGAGGCCGCCGATGCCCATTGGAGCAGCATTGATGCTTCTCTGATCCGTGCCGCGGGTTGGCTGAGTACTCTGAGCGGCGAATCTGTTCTGTGCGGCGAGTATGGCACTGTGGAGCAGGCACAGGTGGATCACAGTACCGCCCGTGAGGGTTGGGCGCAGGTCTTTGCGACGGCAGAACTTGCCAGCGGTGAGCCCATCAGCATTGAAACGTGGCTGGGCACTTGGGATGCCTTTGCCGGAAAGGATCTGACTGTTGACACGACGGTGGAGCCCGATGACGGCAACACCGACGAAGGCGGCGAGGATCCCGACGAAGGCGGCGACGACTACACCGGTCCTACCGTCTCCCAGACCACGCAGCATACCTTCAATTCTCTGATCCATGTGACCCCCGGCGCCGATAAGGATGCCATCGCAAGCGGCACCACTTATGCCGACGACTACTTTACCGTGGTGGGTACTGTGACTCAGCGCTACGATGCCGGTAAGGGTGGCGTGTATGCCATTGAGATCGGCAAGAATCTGACCGGTGCAATGGAATTCACCGTGACCGGTACTGCAGATGTGACCATCGTGGTGTCCTCCACCAGCGGCAGCAATACCTCCGCTGTGGCGATCATCAACAAGGCCACCGGAGAGGTCATTAGCAACAATGAAGGCTTGACCACTGTCAGCGGCACCTCTGCAACGACTCTGACCTATACCGGTCTGGCTGCAGGCGTGTATCAGATCGTTTCTCCCGAGAATGAGGAGCTGAACCGTGGCTTCCGGCTGATGACCATCGATGTGTTTGAAACGGTGGAAGTGCCTGTGGAAGATGACAACACCGGCGACGACAACGACGTTCCTACCATCACTAAGACCTTCAAGCATTCCTTCAACTCCCTGAAGGATGTGACCCCCGGTGCTGATAAGGACGCCATCGCAGCCGGCACGACCTATGATGACGGTTACTTCACCGTGGTTGGTTCCGTCACCCAGCGTTACGATGCCGAAAAGGGCGGCGTGTACGCCATTGAGTTGGGCAAGGGCATGAGCGGCGGTCTGGAATTCACCGTGACCGGCACAGCAAAGGTGACCATCACCGTGTCCTCCACCGGCGGCAGCAATACCTCCACCATTGCCATTATCAATGCCGTTACCGGTCAGGTCATGACGAATGTAGAAGGCCTGAGCACTGTGGATGGTACCTCTGCCACTACGTTGACCTACGTTGATCTGGAGGCCGGTACCTACAGGATCGTTTCTCCCACCAACGATGAGTACAAGCGCGGCACGCGCCTGATGACCGTTGACGTGGTGGAGAAGGTGGAAGTGCCCGATGATGGCAGTGATACCACCCCCGAAACCGGTGATCTGGGCATTGCTCTGGCAGCAGCTATGCTGATGCTCAGCGCCACCGCTGTGGTGATCTTGCCCCGCAAGAAGGAATTCTGATCCGTTTTCACAATACAAATGGGCCGCCGGATTTCCGGCGGCCCTTCTTGCGTACCCTACCGAATGAGGCGATTTGTTGTCAACATGGAAAGAAAGACAAATCTTTGTGATGCTTTTCGTCTATTCTGCCAAATCTGTTTTGGATCTATGGAACGGCTTGACTTTCTGGGAAATCTGTGGCAATATATTGACGTATTCGCCGTTGATACCACAAGATGTTGTGGTCGACGGAAAGAAAGGAAGCTCCATTATGATCCATAGTATTATCAAGCGCGACGGTCGTGTCGTGTTGTATGAACAAAATAAAATCGCTGCTGCGATCCTCAAGGCATTGGAAGCAGCCCGGGAGGGCGATGCTGCGGATGCGGCCCGGGTGGCCAATGATGTCCAGCGGGAGCTGGAGGTACTCTTCCCCAGTGAAGCACCCAACATCGAAGCGATTCAGGATACGGTGGAAAAGCAACTCATGAATCATGGCTTCAACGCTGCAGCCAAAGCCTACATTCTCTACCGTGCCAATCGTACTCGGGCCAGAGAGGCGGGCACTTCGTTGATGAAGACCATCGATGAGATCACCCATATCGATGCTCGAGTCAGTGATATGAAGCGGGATAACGCCAATATCGACGGTAACACCGCTATGGGTTCGATGCTGCAGATCGGCGCAGCCGGTGCAAAGGCGTACAATGAAATGTATCTACTGCGACCGGAACATGCCAGAGCCTACCGAGAGGGCGATATCCACATCCACGACTTCGATTTCTATTCCCTGACTACCACTTGCTGCCAGATCGACATTGTGAAATTGTTTGAAGGCGGTTTTTCCACCGGCCATGGCTATTTGCGAGAACCCCAGAGCATCCAGAGCTATGCGGCATTGGCTGCGATCGCTATTCAGAGCAACCAGAATGACCAGCATGGTGGCCAGTCCATCCCAAACTTTGACTACGGTATGGCACTGGGTGTGGTGAAGACTTTCCGCAAAGCCTACATCCGTCGGTTGAAGGAATCCTTGGAAGATCTGCTGGATCTGGATGATGAGATGGATACCGTCAAATCCATTGTAGCTGCTGCGGAAGCGGAATGCGGTTGCAGCGTCCGTCTGGAAAATGTACCGGAATTTGACCGCACGGTTGCAAATAAGTTGACTGAGCAGTATTCCGTCAATCAGGATCAGGCCATTGCGCTGATCGCTCGGGCCAGAAAGCGGGCTTGGCAAAAGGCAGACCGGGATACCAAGCAGGCGATGGAAGGCTTTGTCCACAATCTGAACACCATGCACTCCCGTGCCGGTGCGCAGACGCCATTCTCTTCTATCAACTATGGTACGGACACCAGTCCGGAGGGCCGTATGGTCATCCGCAACATCCTGCTGGCGTTGGAAGCCGGTCTGGGTCATGGTGAGACCTGCATTTTCCCCATCCATATTTTCAAGGTCAAGGAGGGTGTCAACTATAACGAGAACGATCCGAACTATGATCTGTTCCGTCAAAGCTGCAAAGTCAGCGCAAAACGGTTGTTCCCCAATTATACCTTCTTGGATTCTCCTTTCAATCTGCAGTATTATGTACCCGGTCGTCCCGAAACGGAAGTGGCAACCATGGGCTGCCGTACCCGTGTGATGGGTAATGTCTACGATCCCAATCGACAGATCGCCTACTCCCGGGGTAACTTGAGCTTCACCTCCATCAATCTGCCCCGTCTGGCCATTGAAGCCAAGGGCGACGAGGCGCTGTTCTACGAAAAGCTGGAGCAGATGCTGGAGTTGGTGGCCCAGCAACTGTTGGATCGTTTTGAGATTCAGGCCAATAAGCATATTTATAATTATCCGTTCCTGATGGGGCAGGGTGTCTGGCTGGACAGCGAACACTTGACCCTGAACGATGACCTGCGGGAAGTGCTGAAGCATGGCACGATGTCCATCGGCTTCATTGGTTTGGCAGAGACGCTGACGGCATTGTACGGTCATCATCATGGTGAGAGCGAGATCTGGCAGGAGAAGGGAAAGCAGATCGTGGGCTTTATGCGAAAGTTCTGCGATGAAAAGTCTCAGGCAATGCGCATGAACTTTACCCTGTTGGCAACGCCGGCAGAGGGGCTGTCCGGTCGTTTTATCCGCATGGACCAGAAGCGCTACGGCAAGATCGCCGGCGTGACGGATCGGGAGTATTACACCAATTCCTTCCATATTCCGGTGTGGTATGACATTTCCGTCTATGACAAAATCCGACTGGAGGCACCGTATCATGCCCTGTGTAACGCCGGTCATATCAGCTATGTGGAACTAGATGGCGATACGGCCCATAATGTCGAGGCCTTTGAAGCCGTGGTGCGGTGTATGCACGATTGCGGCATCGGTTACGGCTCCATCAATCACCCCGTGGATCGAGATCCGGTCTGCGGCTATGTGGGCATCATTGGGGATGTGTGTCCTCGTTGTGGCCGCCGGGAAGGCGAGCCGATCTCCCCGGAACGGGTGGAAGAATTGAGAAGAAAATATCCTGAAATGCCGGCATTTCAGGGCATCGAATGAAGGGAGTAGCCTATGACTGCACAGAGTTTGAACGAAAAAATGGGACAGGGTGTGGGTTTCGAGCGCATCCGTCGCATCACCGGGTATCTGGTGGGTACCATGGACAAGTGGAATGATGCCAAGCGGGCTGAGGAACGAGATCGTGTGAAACACGGCTTGGAGAAAAATGCTTGATTTAGCTGGAATCGTCGGTGACAGCATTGTAGACGGACCGGGCATCCGCACCACGATTTTTGCGCAGGGCTGCCCCCACCGCTGCGAGGGCTGCCACAATTCGGAAACTTGGGAATTCGGTTGCGGCACTGGGATGGATGCACAGACGTTGGTGCAGATCGTCAGGAGTAACCCTTTGTGCAAAGGGGTGACTTTCTCCGGAGGTGAGCCCTTTGCCCAAGCGGAAGGCTTTGCTGAATTGGCGAAGCTGCTGAAACAGGCAGGCTATGAAGTGGCTTCCTACTCCGGTTATACCTTTGAGCAGCTCTTGCATGGCACCTCGGCGCAAAAGGAATTACTCTCCCAGATCGATGTTCTCATCGATGGTCCATTCCTGCAGTCGGAAAAATCGTTGGAGCTGAGCTTTCGGGGAAGTAAGAATCAACGGATTTTGGATGTTCCGAAAAGTCTGGCATCCGAAACAGCCGTACTGGTTTCCGGCGGCCGCTGGAATGGAGAATACTAAAGCGAAGGCTGTCGCATTTCGTGCGGCAGCCTTTTGCCCGAATTTTGGACAAAAAAACATAAAAAAGCTGTCCTGCGATTGGCAGGACAGCTTTTGGTTTTCCGGTGGTTACTCTAGCTCAAAGACACCGGTGTAGAGTTGATAATACGTGCCCTTCAGGGCGATGAGCTCCTCGTGAGTGCCACGCTCGATGATGCGACCGTGGTCGAGCACCATGATGCAATCGGAGTTCATAACGGTACTCAAGCGGTGGGCGATGACAAACACGGTGCGACCGTGCATCAGCTTATCCATACCATCTTGCACCAGTTTTTCGGTACGAGTGTCGATGGAGGAAGTGGCCTCGTCCAAAATCATCACTGGGGGATCCGCTACTGCCGCTCGGGCGATGGAGATAAGCTGCCGCTGTCCTTGGGAAAGGTTGGCGCCGTTTCCGGTCAGTTCGGTCTGATAGCCCTGCGGCAGGCGCATGATGAAATCATGGGCGTTGGCCAACTGTGCCGCTGCAATACACTCCTCATCGGTGGCATCTAGCTTGCCGTAGCGGATGTTTTCCATGACGGTGCCGGTGAAGAGGTTCACATCCTGCAGCACCACACCAAGAGAACGGCGTAGATCCGGCTTACAGATCTTGTTAATATTGATACCGTCGTAGCGGATCTTGCCATCTTCAATGTCGTAGAAGCGGTTGATGAGATTGGTGATGGTGGTCTTGCCGGCGCCGGTGGCACCGACAAAGGCGATCTTCTGACCGGGATGGGCATACAGGCAGATATCCTCCAGAACCAACTTACCGGGAACGTAACTGAAGTCGACCATATCCATGACGATATCGCCCCGGAGTTGTACATAGGTCGTGGTGCCGTCGGCTTTGTGGAAGTGCTTCCATGCCCAGTGACCGGTGCGTTCGACCGATTCGGTGATGTTTCCGTCGGCATCGATATTAGCATTGACCAGATGGACATAACCCTCGTCGTACTCCGGATCTTCGTCCATCAGCTCGAAGACACGCTCCGCACCGGCCATAGCCATGATGATGGAGTTGAACTGCTGGGAGATTTGATTGATGGGCTGGTTGAAACTTCTGGACAAGGTCATAAAGGCCATCAAAGAGCCCAGCGACAGTACTGTTGTGTCGGGATCCATGCCCAAAAAGGAAGAGATGGCTGCGCTGTTGACCACGATCAGACCACCTACGATGGCCAGAATCGAATACTGCACATAGCCCAAATTATTATTGATGGGGCCCATCATGTTGGAAAATTTGCCGGCGGAGAAGGCGTTCTCGCAGAGAATGCAGTTGAGCCGATCGAATTCCTGTTTACAGGCCTGCTCGTGATTGAAGACCTTGACGACCTTTTGACCGGTGATCATTTCCTCGATATAGCCGTTGACGGCGCCCAAAGACTTCTGCTGACCGATGAAGAATTTGCCTGCTTTGCTTGCCAGAGTCTTGGTCACGAAGAACACGCCCACCACGGTGATCATGGATACGATGGTCAGCATCCAAGAGGTACGCAGCATGGTGACGAAGATCACTACCAAGGTGATAATAGAAGAAACGGCTTGAGGGATGGACTGAGAGATCATCTGCCGCAGGGTGTCGATGTCGCTAGTGAAGCGAGACATGATGTTGCCGGCGGCGTTGGAATCGAAATAGCGGATGGGAAGCGTCTGCATTTTGGTGAACAGTTCATCACGGATCTTCTTTTGAATACCTTGGGTCACGCCGACCATCAGGTAGCTTTGCAGGAAACTGCCCAGCATACCCACAAGGAAGAAACAAGCCAGCTGCACCAGAAAATTCCACAGGGGCGTAAAATCGGTAGAGCCGACTTCGACCATGGGCAGGATAAAGTCATCGACGATCTTACCCAATGCGATGGAACTCTGGGTCTGGGTCAAGGCCACCGCAAGAATGCAAAGCAGCACCAATAGGAGGGTGAACCAGTAATATTTCAGGTAGCCCAGAAGGCGGAGCAGGGTCTTTTTCGGATTCTTTGCCATGCGGCCGTCGCCGCGCATTCGTACAGGAGGCATTATTCCAGCCCTCCTTTCTGCTGAGAGTGGTAGACTTCCTGATAAATGGAGGAGGTCTGCAGCAATTCATCGTGCGTGCCCACGGCGTTGATCTGACCATTGTCCAACACGACGATCATATCCGCATCCTGCACAGAAGACACACGCTGCGCAATGATGATTTTGGTGGTGTTGGGGATCTCTTCCAGAAATGCACGACGGATAGAAGCGTCGGTTTTGGTATCCACGGCGGAGGTGGAGTCGTCCAAAATCAGGATCTTGGGATTTTTCAGCAAGGCACGGGCGATGCACAGCCGTTGCTTCTGACCGCCGGACACGTTGGTGCCGCCCTGCTCGATCTTGTGATCATATCCGTCGGGAAAACCGATAATAAAGTCGTGGGCGCAGGCAAGGCGACAGGCGTGGATGAGTGCCTCATCCGTTGCATCGGGGTTGCCCCAACGCAGATTGTCCTTAATGGTTCCGGAGAACAGCTCGTTCTTTTGTAGAACCATGGCCACATGATCCCGAAGAACTTCCAAGTCGTATTTTCGCACATCAATGCCGCCGACTCGCAGTGTACCCTCGGTCACATCGTAGAGCCGGGGGATGAGCTGCACCAGCGTAGATTTGGATGAGCCGGTGCCACCAATGATGCCCACAGTGGCGCCGGAGGGGATATGCAGTGTCACTTCCTTCAAGGCACGGTGCTGCGCAGTGGAGCTGTAGCGGAAAGACACATTCTCAAAGTCGATGGAGCCGTCGGGGACGACCATGACGGCATTTTCCGGGGAGCGTAGTTCCGGCTCCTCTGCCAGCAGCTCGCTGCAACGGCGCAGAGGTGTGCGGCTCATGGTCATCATCACAAACACCATGCTCAGCATCATCAGACCCGACAGGATCTGGGTGGTGTAAGTAAACATGGAGCTTAAGCCGCCGGTGGTCAAACCGAAGAGGGGATCATTGCCGGAAGCAACCACCATCTGCGAGCCGAACCAGGAAATGGTCAGGATGCAGGCGTAGACGCAGAACATCATGATGGGGCTATTCAAGGCGAGGATCTTTTCCGCTCTGGAGAAATTGGTGGCCAGATCGGCAGAAATATCGGTAAACTTCTCTACTTCCTTGTCCTGCCGGACGAAGCTCTTGACGACCCGAATGCCGTGGACATTCTCTTGCACCACGTTGTTCATCCGGTCCATCATTCGGAATCCCCGGTCAAAGATCTTAAATACCATCGGTGTCAGCAGTACCAAAGCGATGGCCAGAACAGGCATCACACACAGGTAGATCCGTGCCAACTCCGGGCTGATTTGCCATGCGGAGATCAAGGCCAAGATCAGCATCATGGGGCAGCGGATGGCCATGCGGATCATCATCTGGAAGGTCATCTGCAGATTGGCAACATCCGATGTCAGACGGGTGACGATGGAGGCGGAAGAAAATTTGTCGATATTGCTGAAGCTGAATTGCTGCACCTTGTAGAACATATCGTGGCGCAGATTTTTAGCAAAGCCGGTGCCGGCCCGGGATGCAAAAATCGCAGAGGCCACACCGAACATTAGCGAGGCAAGGGCACAAAGCACCAGAAGCAGGGATTGTCTGGCGATCACATCCATATTCTGCATCGCCACACCTTGGTCATACAGATCCTTCATCACCAACGGAATGGTGACCTCCATGGCCACCTCACCGATCATGCATAGTGGGCTCAGGATCGCAGCCCATTTATATTCCCGGATACACCGGGCAAGTCGTCTGATCATTCTTGAAGTTCCTCCTTGGGCTTACGTTTACAGGGCGTTACCCCCATATTGTCGATGGCTCGAAGCAACAGATGGCGGAATTGCGCCTGTTCCTCCGGCGTGAAGTCCTTGACCAAAAGGGCCTCTGTGTCCAACATAGTCTGGTGCATGGTCTGCTCCAGTTGGCGGCCTTTGGGCAGGACATAAATGCGTTTACAACGACGGTCAATTTCATCCGGATGAAATTCCAGAAACCCCTTTTTCTCTAACCGAGCGAGCAATCCCGACACGGTCGGGTGACTCAGGTGAAAGGCTTCTTCGATGTCCCGGGGGCAGGGCGGTGTCGGACTGTGGCAGATATAGCCCATGATATGTCCCTGTGCAGCAGTCAGATCCATGGCTGCAAGGGCGTTTGTCATGGCTTGATCGGTACTGCAATGCAGCAGCCGCAAATAATGACCGAAACGATGACTCAGCTTGATCACCTCCAAAAATGTAGCGTGCTACGCAATATACTACCATACCCCACCTATTTATGCAAGGGGATTTTTAGAAAGTTTACAAATTTGCATGGCGGTCAGTGCCCACGGTGCAAATTCTAGGTTACCCTTCTGTTGGTGTGTATGTTTCGGACGCCGCTCCATGGAATGGGTTTTCTCGGAACGACAAACTCCTGTTTGAAACACTTGCGTGGTTTCGCTAGATTTGTTATACTGTGAACAAAGGAAGTGAGCGCATGAAAGCCGATTGTCATATACATATGGTTCTAGATGGGCGGGACTGGAAAAACGCCTTACATCGGCATGAAAATGGCCCGGATGAAGGGTTCATCCGGGCCCAATTGGCCCGATATCAGCAGTTGGGCTATACGTATTTGCGCGATGGCGGCGACCGCTGGGGCGTTGGCAGTGCTGCCCGGGCAATGGCACCGCAGTATGGCATCTGCTACCGCACCCCATTGTCGCCTCTGTGCAAGGAGGGGCACTACGGCGCATTTATTGGGCAAGTCTATAGGGATTTTCGGGAGTATAGGGCATTTGTAGACCAAATTCGGAAAGATGGCGGTGATTTCATTAAGATCATGATCTCCGGCCTAATGGATTTTGACCGGTTTGGTGTGCTGACGCAGGAAGGATTGTCGCCTGAGGAAATTCGGGAGCTGATCCACATTGCCCATGAAGAGGGGTTTGCGGTGATGGCGCATGCCAATGGTGCCCGGACGATGGAAGCGGCGGCCTCCGCCGGGGTGGATTCCGTGGAACACGGGGCGTATCCGGATTGGGATGCCCTTTGTGCCATGCGAGAAAACGGTACGGTGTGGGTTCCGACCTTGTCCACCATCGCGAATCTGCAGGGGAAAGGGCGATTTCGGGAGGCGGCGGTGGAGAAGATCTTGGAGTGTGCGCTGGAAAATGTGTCGGCCTATGTTGCAATGGGTGGCGTGGTGGCAGCCGGCAGTGATGCCGGTGCGTGGGCGGTAGAGCATGGCTGTGATACTGAGGAGAACCTGCTGCTGCGCTGCTGTACTGCAGCGCAACTGGAGCAAGGCTTACAGACGATCCAATCGAAATTCTAAAGCAGACGGCACCGAGGAAACCGGTGCCGTCTTTTGTGAAAAGCGGACAGAAAATCCTTGCAAAAGAAGTGCTGATTTGGTATAATGATATATCCGAATGGAGGAGAGAAAAAATGGCCAAACTTTATTTCAAATATGGTGCGATGGGTTCCAGTAAAACGGCGCAGGCGCTGATCACCAAGTATAATTACGAAGAAAACGATATGCGCGTTTGGCTCATCAAGCCCAGTGCCGACATCCGTGACGGCGCAACCATTTTGCGCAGTCGCATCGGTCTGGAAGCACTGGTGGATGTGGTAGAGCCGGAAGGCGATATTCTGGAGCGTTTCCGTGGTGGGAAATTGGGTCATTGCGATGTGATCATTGCCGATGAATGCCAGTTTTTCACCGAGCCTCAGATCGACCAGCTTCGTGCTATTGTGGATACGTTTGCTGTGCCGGTGCTGTGTTTTGGTCTGCGGACCGATTTTCAGACCCGGCTGTTCCCCGGCTCCCGGCGGCTGATGGAACTGGCTGACTGCATCGAGGAGATCAAGACCATGTGTGACTGTGGTGCGAAAGCAACGATCAATGCTCGTATTTCCGACGGTTACATCGTTACCGAGGGTGCGCAGGTGGTCCTCGGCGGCAATGACAGCTATATTGCCATGTGCCACCGCTGCTACAAAAACGGCATCCGAGAGCATAAAAAGATCAAACTCCACGGACAAAACAAAATGGAAAATTGAAAATCACAGTGCATGAAAAGAATATAGCCTTCAATTCATTGCCGTAGGAAATACCGTCATTTTCCGTCTTCAATTATCAATTCTCAATGAAAAAGGAGCAAATATTATGGATATCCAGGAAATTTTATCTAAGTGCGACCACACCCTGCTGGCGCAGACTGCTACATGGGACGAGATCAAGGCCATTTGCGATGATGGTATGCACTACGGCTGTGCTTCCGTCTGCATTCCGGCTTCCTTTGTGAAGCAGGCGAAGGAATATGTAGGCGAAAGATTGGCCATCTGCACCGTCATCGGCTTCCCCAATGGCTACGCTACTACGGCTGCAAAGTGTTTCATGGCCTATGATGCTGTGGACAACGGTGCGGATGAAGTGGATATGGTGATCAACATCGGTTGGGCCAAGGAAGGTAAGTGGGACGAGATCACCGCTGAGATCGCTGCTATCAAGGCTGCCTGCAAGGGGAAATTGCTGAAGGTGATCATTGAAACCTGCTTGCTGACCGATGAGGAGAAGATCGCCCTTTGTAAGTGCGTGAGTGACTCCGGTGCAGACTACATCAAGACCTCTACGGGCTTCAGCAAGGCTGGTGCAACATTTGCCGATGTGGAGTTGTTCGCAGCTCATGTTGCTCCCCATGTTAAGATCAAGGCTGCCGGTGGTATTTCTTCTCTGGAAGATGCTGAAAAATTCATCGCTCTTGGCGCCTCTCGTCTGGGCACGTCCAGAGTTGTCAAAATCGCCAAGGGTCTTGCCAACGACGGAACCTATTAATTCATAATTACAAATGATAAATTACAAATTGCGGAGGCTGGTTTTGTGAGAGAAAATACGGTCATGCAAAAAAGCCTTGCATTCTCGATCAGAATTGTGAATCTCAACAAATATCTGTGCAGCCAAAAGAACGAATACGTTATGTCGAAACAGATATGTAAAAGCGGAACCAGTATTGGCTGCAATTGCTACACGAAACAAAGTATATCACAGATAAGGAATTCTCCAGTATTCATGACGATCTGGTGGAAATCTTAAAGATCCTGACCGCAATTTGTAAGCATTATCCGCAGAATAATTAATTTATAATTTGTAACTTGTAATTTGTAATTCCCGAAAGGAGATCATATTATGTCCAACTATCCTGCGACCCCTCATATCAATGTTGCCGATGAGATCGGCTTTGGCAAGACCGTTCTGATGCCCGGTGATCCCTTGCGAGCTAAATTCATTGCCGAAACTTTTTTGGAAAATCCCGTGCTGGTGAACAATGTTCGCGGCGTTCAGGGTCATACCGGCTACTATAAGGGCGTCAAGGTGTCCGTTATGGCCTCCGGCATGGGTATGCCTGCCATCGGCATCTACTCCCACGAGCTGTTTAACTTCTTCGGCGTGGAGAACATCATCCGTGTTGGCTCCGCCGGCTCCATCCAGGATCATATCAACCTCTATGACATCGTCATCGCCCAGGGCGCCTGCACCGATTCTAACTGGGCCAAGCAGTTCCACCTTCCCGGCACCTTCGCCCCCATCGCATCCTACGAACTGCTCAGCGAAGCCGTCAAGGCCTGCGAAGCTAACGGTGCCACCTATCATGTGGGCAATGTCAATTCTTCCGACGTGTTCTACGGCGACCACAAGGACGTTCCCGAAGGTCTGGATAGTGTTTACGGCCTGAAGAAGATGGGCGTTATGGCGCTGGAGATGGAGGCCGCCGCCCTGTATATGAACGCCGCCCGTTACGGCAAGCGGGGTCTGTGCATCTGCACCATTTCCGACCA